>DASRBM010000500.1:0-13363 GCA_035653635.1 Acidimicrobiales bacterium
GGTGGTGGACGCGTGCGACGCGAAGAGCGCTTCGAGCACGGCGTCGCCGGTGGCCGGTCGCAGCTGCAGCACCTGGGCCAGGAACAGGGCGATGCGATCCACTGGAATGGCGGAGGACAGCGCCGTGAGGGGGCGCCCGGCGCGCTGCAGGTAGTCGACCAGGGTGCCCAGATGGGCGTCGAGCACGCCCACGTCGAACAGCGCTCCGAGCAGGGCGTCGGCCGCCTCGCCCGGCCGGTCGAGCGCGGCGAAGGCCTGGGCCTTCTGCACGGCCAGGGTGGTGGAGCGGTACTCGAATCCGTCGTCGTCGTACTGGCGCTCACCGACCGTGGCGAACATGGCGAGCGCGTGCTCGGGTCGCCCCATGGCGAGCGACACGGTGCCTTCGAGGATGTCGCACAGGACCTGGGCCTGGCTGGCGGCCCGCAGCTCCTCGATCCACCGCAGCGCGTCGTCGAAGCGGGCCAGTCCCAGCGAGGCCTCGGCACAGCCCCGCAGGGCGAGGCGGCGGGTGATGGCGTTGGCGGTGGTGGCTGCGCCCCGGCTGCAGTAATCGAGGGCCTGGACGTAGTCGCCGGCGCTCATGTAGGAGCGGCCCACATTGGTGAGCGAGTAGCCCTCGTCCCAGCCGCTGTCGTCCACCAGCTCGGCCTGGGCGAGGCGCAGGTTCCGCTCGTGCTTGTTGCGCTCGATCATCACCGCGTCGAGGTAGCCGGTGTGTCGGATCCGGGCCGTCTCGAGCAGGGCCTGGACGATCTTGCGGTGGTCACCCCGGCCGGCCACCTGCTCGTGGAGCCGGCCCGTCCACTCGCAGCGGGCCCGGCGGAACAACCGGGCGGCGGAGTGGAAGAACATCGAGCCGACGCCGGTGCCGGTCAGGTTCTCGATGGTGACGGAGAACGCGTCGACCCCGGGTGAGGTGGCGAGGAGCAGCTGGCGCAGGCCGCCGAGGTCGTCGCACACGAGGGTTTCGTCCGCGTCGAGCCAGGCGATCCACTGTCCCCGGCAGTGCTCCAGCGCGGCGTTGCGGGCCCGGGAGAAGTCGTCGTCCCAGTAGCCCTCGAAGACGGTGGCGCCGAGCCGGCGGGCCAGTTCAGGGGTGCCGTCGTCCGAGCCGGTGTCGTAGACGACGACCTCGTCGGCGAAGCCCTCGAGCGAGGCCAGGCAGGTGGGGAGGTTCGCCACCTCGTTCTTCACGATGAGGCACGCCGAGACGAGGGGGAAGTCGCGCGACGAGGAGTTGCCGAACTTCGACACGAACCGTTCGCGGTTGGTGAGCTCCTGGGCCATCCAGTCGACCCCGTTGGCGTCGAAGGTCTTGTGGCCGTCGTGGTGCACGAACGCCTCGTGGGCGATCACCAGGCGCCAGCCGTCGTGGGCCAGGCGGCGGCACAGGTCGTCGTCTTCGTAGCCGCCGACCTCGTACGCCTCGTCGAAGCCGCCGGCCGCCTCGAAGGCGGACCGCCGAACGGCGAGGCAGAAGCCCACGAGCCGGTCGGTGTCGGTGGTCCGGCCGCGGTGGCTCTGGGCCCAGGACCGGGCGAAGGCTCGCATGGCGGCGGTGTCGCCCGGGAGGTACGACGCGCCTTCGGCGATCTGCGGTCCCGACACGAAGTTCGAACGGGGACCCGCGGCACCGACGTGGTCGTCCTCGAACGGGGCGAGCAGGGCGTCGAGCCAGCGCCCGGTGAGGACCGTGTCGTTGTTGAGGAAGACGAGATGGTCGTGACGGGCCAGCGCCGCGCCCTGGTTGCAGCCGCCGGCGAAGCCGCGGTTCTCGGCGTTGGTGACGACCTCCACCCACGGGTAGCGGGCCAGTTGCGAGGCGGTCGCGTCGGTGGACCCGTTGTCGACCACGACGACCTGGTCGCGCACGCCGAGGGTGGGGCGCAGCGACTCGAGACAGGCGCGCGTAGACGACCAGGCGTTCCAGGCCAGGATGACGACGGTGGCGGGCGGCCGCTTCCAGGCGGTCACGCCGGGACCGAGCGCCTCGACGACCCCTCGGACACGTTGCTCGGTCGGGCGTTGCGCGCCGGCGCCCCGGGGGCGACCGCGGCGTGCGGCAGGCGGACCGTCGCCATCGTTCCGCCACCGACCGTCGCCCGGAGCCGCACGTCACCACCGTGGGCGGCGGCGGCGCGCTGGACGATGGCGAGGCCCAGCCCGGTCCCCCCGGGCTTGGTGGTCACGAACGGCTCCAGGAGCCGCCGGGCCTGTCCGGGGTCGAAGCCGACGCCCGTGTCCTCCACGGTGAGCACGATGTCGTCTCCGGCACGCGAGGCGTCCACGAGCAACGAACCGCCACGGGGCATGGCGTCGTACGCGTTGGCCACCAGGTTGCCGACAAGCTCGACGAGCTGGACGCGGTCGGCTTGGGCGACGACGAATTCGCCCGTCCGGAGCACGTCCACGCCAGGGGGAGGCGGGAGCACCTCGAATACCTCGGCCAGGACTTCCCCGAGCTTGAGGGTGGAAATTTGTGGGACCCGTGGGCGGCTGAGCTCGAGGACCTGCTCGACGAGGGCGGCGGCCCGTGCCAGTTGGCGCTCGGCGGCGGCGAGGTGGTGTTCCACCACCGCCGGCGCGGCGGCCCCGAGCTCGTGGCGGACGAGGAACAGCGAATTCATGGCCGTGGAGAGCGGGCCCCGCAGCTCGTGGCTGACCACGCTCACCTTCTCCCCGAGCACGGCGAGCACGTCGCGGTGGCGGGCCAGGGTGCTGTCGCCGCCGGGGTGCGCGTGCCGGCAGGCGGACATGTCGTTCTCGGGGGTCGGGTCGCGATCGGGCATCGGTCTGGCCGCCTCGGCGCCCGGTCAGTCCCCGGCGGCGTCGTCGGCCCGCCAGATCACGACCGACAGCGGCTCGTCGCACCAGTCGAACTGGAGCTCGCTCACGAGCTCGGCCCGGCCGGTGCCCACCGTGGTGGGGTCGCCCTCGCGCACGCTCGGCAGCGACAGCTGGGCCGGCGGCGGAAGGAGCCCCTTCAGGTTGCCGCCGACCACGTTGACGAGCTCGCCGACGGCATCGGCGACCTCGTCGTCGTCGAGCGCGTCGGCGTCGGCGCCGAACATGGCGGCCGCCGCCTGGCGGGCGGCCCGGCGCGAGAACCCGAGGCAGACGGAGCCCGTCCAGGTTCCGCTGATCTCCACCATGCCGGTCAGCTCGCGGCGCGGCGCCTCCCCGGCCCGCTCGACGAGCTCGTCGGACGGGTCGATGATGGCGGCCCACACCATGCGGGTGATCTCACTTATGGCGTCTTCGGTGAACGTGGTCGTCATTGCGCACCTGCTTTCGGTTGATCCGTCGTGTCGTGCCCGAGGGGCCACTTGCCGAGCAGGGTGAGCTTCTGCACCACGGCGTCGGCGGTGAAGGGCTTGATGAGGTACTCGTTGGCGCCCGCCTCGAGGGCGACGCCGATCTGCTCGGGTTCGCCTTCGGTGGTGACCATCATGATGGACATGTGCTCGAGCTCCGGGCGCTGACGCAGCTCGGCGACGAGCTCGACGCCGTTCATGGCGGGCATGTGCCAGTCGACGAGGGCGACGTCGGGGACCATGCCGGCATCCACCTGCGCCAGCGCGTCCGCCCCGTCGGCGGCTTCGTCGACCTCCACACCGATGCTCTTCAGGATGCGCCCGAGGATCGAACGCATCGAACGCGAGTCGTCCACGACGAGGGCGTGCATCACGCCACCTCCGTTCGGTAGAAGGTCGTGCCGAGGATGGAGACCGAGGTGACGCCGCGCAGCAGGCCGTAAGGCGACTCGGCCGCCCCGAGGAGCAGATAGCCGCCGGGGTTGAGCTGGGCGAGGGCCTTCTCGAGGATGCGGCGCTTGTCCTCGGCGTCGAAGTAGATGAGGACGTTGCGCAGCAGCACCAGGTCGAACTTCGGCAGCCCCACCCACGGGCCGGCCAGGTTCATCTTCTCGAAGCGGACGCGGGAGCGGATCTCCGGTGACACGACGAAGTGGGCGCCTTCGCGGGTGAAGTACCTGGCGATGAGCGCGGCCGGCAGGCCCCGGTTGATCTCCAGGCCGCTGAAGCGCCCGGCTCGTGCCTTTTCGAGCACGGCCGAGTTGAGGTCTGTCCCCACCAGCTCGACGCGCCAGCCGGCGAGCTCGGGGAAGTGTTGGTCGAGCATGAGCGCCAGGCTGTAGAGCTCCTGGCCGGTCGACGCCGCTGCGCTCCACACCGCCAGATGCCGCGCCGGGCGGTTGCGATCGAGGATCTCGGGGATCACTTCGGCGCGGATGGCCTCGAACGGCTGCAGGTCCCGGAACCACGAGGTCTCGTTGGTGGTCATGGCCTCGACCACGCGGTCCTCGAGGCCGACGTCCTTGCGGGCCCGCAAGGTGCGCACGACTTCGCCGGCGGTGTCGAGGCCGAGGTCGCGGGCGATGGGGGAGAGCCGGGCCTCGACCAGGTAGTGCTTGTCGTCCCCGAGGACGATGGCACAGCGCTGGCGCAGGAACGACTGCAGGAACTGGAAGTCGAGGACGTCGACGCTCACGCCGGCCTCCCCACGGCCGCCGCGCTCTCGACGTGGCGGGTGACGGCGCCGGCGATCTCGTCGAGGGGGAGGATCTCGTGCGCCAGGCCGGCCTTGGCCACGGCCCCGGGCATCCCCCAGACGACGCAGCTCTCCTCGTCCTGGACGATGACCGGGGCGCCGGCCGCCTCGAGCGGCCCGGTGCCGGCCAATCCGTCCTGGCCCATGCCGGTGAGCATGACCACGAGGACCGAGCCGCCCCACACCCGCGCCGCACTGCGGAACAGGACGTCCACGGCCGGCTTGCAGGAGTTCTCGGGTGGCCCGTCGTCGAGCCGGACCACGACCTCCGCACCGGTCCGGCGCACGACGCTGTGCATGCCGCCCTGGGCCACGTACACCTGGCCGCGCTCGACGGGCATGAGGTCGGCCATCTCGACCACGTGGAGCGCGCTGCGCTCGTCGAGCCGGTCGGCGAGCAGCTTGGTGAACACCGGCGGCATGTGTTGCACGACGAACACGGGGACCGGAAGGTCGCCGGGCAGGGCCGGGACGACCTCGGTCAGCGCGTTCGGGCCTCCGGTGGACGAGCCGATGAGCACGGCCTCGATCGCCTGGTGCCGCTCGCGCCGGCGGGGAGCGGCGAGCGTCGGCTTCGGCGCCGGCCGGGCCGCCGCCTGCTGGCGCGCCGCCCCGATCCGTCCCCAGGTCCGGATGGCGGGGACGAGCGTGGAGCGCACCGAGTCGAGGGCGTCGTCGAGCACCCGCGCCTGGGTGGGCTTCGTGACGTAGTCGTTGGCCCCGGCGGCAAGGGCGTCGAGCGTGGCCGCCGCCCCGCGTGACGTGAGCGTCGAGAACATGATCACGGGCAGCCGGGGATGGGCGGTCCGCAGCTCGCGCAGCGTCGATAACCCGTCGAGGACGGGCATCTCGACGTCGAGGACCACGACGTCGGGCGACAGCGCCTGCACCTTGTCGAGGCCGGCCCGGCCGTCGCCCGCCACACCGGCGACCACGATGTCGTCCTCCTGTCCGAGGACGTCGGTCACCAGGCGGCGGACGACAGCCGAGTCGTCGACCACGAGTACCCGGATGGGTTTCCCTTCCACGGCCCGCCCGCTCTCCCGTTCCCAGCCCCGGCGCTCAGTTGGTGAGCGCCTGGAGCTGGGTGGCCATCTCGGCCAGGCTGGCGGCGGCCCGCTGGGTGTCCTCCACGCCGGCGTTGGTGGTCTGCGCCGCTTCCGACACCTGGGCGATCGTCGATGCGATCTCCGCCGCACCGGCGGCCGCCTCGCTGACGCGCGAGGCGATCTCGTTGGTGTTGGCGTTCTGCTGCTCCACCGCCCCGGCGATGGTCGTCTGCAGCTCGCTGATCTGGGTGATCACCTGCGAGATCTGCTCGATGGCCTCCACCGCGCCGTGCGAGTCGTTCTGGATCGCCTCGATCTTGGCGGTGATGTCCTCGGTCGCCTTGGCCGTCTCCTTGGCCAGCTCCTTCACCTCGTTGGCGACCACGGCGAAGCCCTTGCCGGCCTCGCCGGCCCGGGCCGCCTCGATGGTGGCGTTCAGCGCGAGCAGGTTCGTCTGCTGGGCGATGGAGGTGATGACCTTCACCACCTTGCCGATCTCGACCGACGACTCCCCGAGGCTGCCGACGGTCTGCTGGGCGGAGGCGGCCGTCTCGACGGCCGAACCGGCGACCCGGGCGGCGTCGGCCGCGCTCTTCGCCACCTCGCGGATGGACGCCGTCATCTCCTCGGCCGCGCCGGCGACCGCCTCGATGTTGGCGCTCACCTGCTCGCCCGAGGCGGAGGCGGCGGTCGCCATCTCCGAGGTGCGGTTCGAGGCCATGCCCATGGCGTCGCTCGTGGCCGTCAGCTCCTCGGAGGCGGTGGAGAGCGAACCGGCGTGCTCGGCGATCTGGGCGAACAGCTGGCGCTGGGCCTCGGCGGCCGCCTCCTTCTCCTGCTCGGCCCGCACCCTGTCGGTGACGAGCTCCCACGAGGCCATGGCGCCGATGTACTCGCCGCTCGAGTCGGTGATGGCCGTCACGAGCAGGTCCATGACCTCGTCGCCCACGTGGATCTTGGCGTTGCGGGGGAGGTTGGACTTGTCGGCCAGGATCCCACGCTGGTAGCTCGGATCCTTGTGGAAGATGTCGAGGCTCGATCCCACGATCTGGTCGGCCGGGATCGGGAGCGACTTCTCCATCGTCTTGAGCGTGCGCAGCGATGCCGGGTTCATGTAGGTGATGTTGAAGTCGCGGTCGGCGAACATCATGTTGATGGGCGCGTTCTCCACCATGGAGGTGATGCGGCTGATCTCCCGGTCGAGCCGCACCTTCTCGGTGATGACGTCCCATGTGGCCATGGCTCCGATGTAATTGCCGTCCGCGTCGGTGATGGCCGTCACGAGGAGGTCGAGGATCTCCGGACCGACGTTGATCTGGGCCCGGCGGGGCAGGTTGGTCTTGTCAGCGAGGATGCCGCGCTGGTAACTCGGGTCCTTGTGGAAGATGTCGAGGCTCGAGCCCACGATCCGGTCCGCCGGCACGGGCAGGTACTGCTCGAGCGTCTTGAGCGTGCTGAGTGACGCCGGGTTCATGTAGGTGATGTTGAAGTCCCGGTCGGCGAACATCATGTTGATGGGCGCGTTCTCGACCATGGAGGTGATCCGGCTCACCTCGTGCTCGAGCCGGACCTTGTCGCTGATGACCTCCCAGCTGGCCATGGCGCCGATGAAGGTGCCGTCCGCGTCGGTGACGGCCGTCACCAGGAGGTCGAGGATCTCCGGTCCGACCGAGATCCGGGCCCGGCGGGGCAGCTGGGCGGGGTCGGCGAGGATGCCGCGCTGGTAGCTCGGGTCCTTGTGGAAGATGTCGAGGCTCGAGCCGACGATGTCGTCGGCGGCCACGGGCAGGTGCTGCTCGAGGGTGCGCAGCGTCTGGAGCGACGCCGGGTTCATGTAGCGGATCACGAACTCGCGGTCGGCGAACATCATGTTCGTCGGGGCGCCGTCGACCATCGACCGGAAGATGGCGGTGTCGAAGTCCGGCTGGTCTCCGGTGGCTGCGCCCGATCCGTTGGCCTTCGGGCGGGTGCTGCGGGTGGGCGGGGTCAGGGTGGTGCTCATTGGTGGTGGCTCCTGGTGGGACGGGCCGCGGCGGCGGCAGGGGATTCGGGGTCGTTACGGATGATGCGTTCGGCGTCGAGGACGAGGAGGAGGGTGCCGTCGAGCTTGTAGGCGCCCGACGACAGCGCCCGGAGCTGCGCCGGGACGATGCTCGGGATGGGTTCGAAGTCCTGTTCCGGCGGCTCCACCACGTCGCCGGCTTCGTCGACGAGGAGGCTGACGGCCTCCTCGTCGCAGCGGATGACCGCGTTCATCGGAGGCTCGGCGTCCTCGCCACGGCCGGGCAGGCCGAGCGTGTGGCGGAGGTCGATGGCCGTCACGATCTGGCCACGCAGGTTGATGAGGCCCCGCACCTCCTCGGACGCGAGCGGCACCGGGGTCATCTCCTGGAAGCGGATGACCTCCTGCACGCGCTGCACGTCGATGCCGACGAGAAGGTCCGCCACCCGGAAGGTGCAGAACTGCGCTCCTTCACCTGCGCCGGGCCCTGCGGCCATGTCAAGGGTCGCCGTCGCCTCACGCGCCACTGCCGACCACCTCCCCGATCGTCGAATCGATGACTGCGTCCACGTCGAGCAGGTCGGTCACCCGGCCCTGCACGACGGCCGAACCCTGCAGGCCCGTGCCCGGGCCGGCGGCGACGTGGCGCACCTCGAGCGCCTCCTCGACGATGTCGAGGATCTCGGTGGCCACGAGGCCGACCTGCCGCCCGGCCGAGGAGTAGACGACGACCGGCACGGTGGTGCTGTCGTCGTCGGCCCGCTCCGCCTCGCCCAGGAACTCCGTCAGGCGGACGATGGGGAGCAGGTCCCCCCGGTACTGCAGGACGTCGCGACCGCCCGCCCGCTCCAGGTCGGCCTGGGCCACCTCCTCGAGCCGGGCCACGAGCTCCAAGGGGATGGCGACCCGGCGGTCGTCGCCGACCCGCAACACCACGATGGTTGTGGTGGCGCCCCTCGCCTCCTCGGCCGCCTCGTTCTCGGTGACGGCCGGGGTGGCCACCGAGGCGCCGTCGCGCATGCCGGCACCGGTCGCTAGCCCCGCCACGTCGAGGATGAGGGCCACGCTCCCGTCGCCGAGGATGGTCGCCCCGGCGTAGATCGGCAGCTGCTTCACGTGGCGGCCGAGCGGCTTCACCACGATCTCCTGCGTGTCGGACACGTCGTCGACGACGAGGCCGAAGAGGACGTCGTCCGCCTGGAGCACGACGATCTTGAGCGAGTCGAGCTCGGCGAGGGCGACGGAGTCCGCGAACCCGAGGCTCTGGTCGAGGCCGATGAGGGGCAGCAACCGGCCCCGGAGGCGGTAGACGGCGGCGCCGCCCAGGTACTCGATCGAGTTGCGCACGGCGTCGCCGTCGAGGTGGACGAGCTCGAGGAGATTGGCCTGGGGCAACGCGTAGCGCCGGCCGCGGCAGCCCACGAGGAGCGCCGGGATGATGGCCAGGGTGAGCGGGATCTTGATGCGGAAGGTGGTCCCCGCCCCCGGTGCGTTCACCAGGTCGACGGTGCCCCCGATGCGCTCGATGTTGGTGCGCACCACGTCCATGCCCACGCCCCGGCCCGACACGTTGGTGACGGTGGCCGCCGTGGAGAAGCCGGGGCGGAACACGAGGTCGACGATCTCGCGCTCGGACATCCGGTCGAGCTGCTCGGCGGTCACGATGCCGCGCTCGACGGCCTTGGCCGCCACCCGCCCGAGGTCGATGCCCGATCCGTCGTCGCCGATCTCCATGACGACCTGGCCACCCTCGTGGAAGGCGCGCAGCGACAGGGTGCCGGTCGCCGGCTTCCCGCGCTGGACGCGCACGTCGGTCGACTCGATACCGTGGTCGACGGCGTTGCGCACCAGATGGGTCAGAGGGTCCTTGACCGCCTCGAGCAGCGACCGGTCGAGCTCGGTCTCCCCTCCGTCCATGTCGAGGGCGACCTGCTTGTCGAACTGGGCGGCGAGGTCGCGCACGACCCGGGGCAGCTTCGACCACAGCTGGTCGATCGGCTGCATGCGGGTCTTCATGACCCCCTCTTGCAGCTCGCTCACGATGAGGCTCAGGCGCTGGACGGTCTGGTGCAGCGCCGGCTCCTCGAGCACCCCGGCGTGGGAGATGATCTGGTTCCGGGCGAGCACCAGCTCGCCGACCTGGCGCATGAGGGCGTCGAGCAGGTCGACGTCGACCCGCACCGACCGCTCGGCCACGGCCGGGCGCACTTCGCTGCGCTCGCCCGCGGGGTGGTCGTCCCCGACTTCGGCGACGGCAGGTCCCTCGGCGGTGGCGGGACTCTCGGGCCCCGGCTCGGCGGTGACGGCGATCTCGGGCTCCTCGGCATGCCGGTCCCGGGCCGGGGCGGGTGTGGCGTCGTCGGAGAGCGACTCCTGCAGCCGGGCGATGAGGGTGGCGGGGTCGTGGCCGGCGTCGTCCCCGGCGTCGTCCCCGGTCGCCTCGATCGTCGCCAGCATGGCCCGCAACGCGTCGATGACCTGCAGCAGCAGTCCGGCGCGGTCCTGATCGAGGACGAGCGCGCCGTCGCGGAGCTTGCTCAAGAGGCTCTCGGCGGCGTGGGCGAGCTCCTCGAGGCGGTTGAAGCCGAGGAACCCGCTCGTGCCCTTGATGGTGTGGAAAGCGCGGAAGACACTGGCCAGCAGCTCGGCCGAACCGGGATCCTGCTCGAGCGCGACCAGGTCGCTGTCGAGCTGGTCCAGGTTGTCGTTGCTCTCCACCAGGAACTCCTGGACGACTTCGTCGACTTCGGGAGCAGTCATGTCGTCTCCTCGGCTCAGGCGCTGTGGACGAGTTGGCGGGTGGGCAGGGCGGACGGGTCGACTCTTCCGAAGTCGGCGTCGTCGCGGACGCGGACGCAGAGCCGGGTGCCGTGCACGACCGGCTCCACGTTCGCGACGTGCACCTGGCCGCAGCGCAGGTGCAGGGGGGCACCGAGCATCCCTTCGAGCACGAGCACGTCGCCGGTGGCAAGGCCGGCGATGCGTTCGGCGGGGACGTGCACGGTGGGGAAGTGGACGTGCACGTCGCCGGGCACCCCGAGGACGGCATGGCCGAAGGCCTGCGGTCCCTCCTCGAGCTCCAGCTGGCGCTGCTTGTCGCCGTTGACGATGCGCTCGAGGATCGGCTGCAGCGCCAGCATCGGGATGGCGAGGACCGCCTGGTGCTCCGTGCCGGCGAGGTCGGCCGACAGGTAGGTGGCGAGCCAGGTGTCGGTGGCCGCGTCAGCCGGCAACGTGAGCTCCAGATCGATGCGCGAGTCGCCGAGCGTCAGGTCGCGCTCGGGCACGAAGGGCTGCAGCACCGACGGCACCACGCCGAGCACCTGGCGGACGGCCGGCTCGAGCAGCGACAGGTCGAGAGCGGTGGGCCTGCGGGCCGGACCGCAGGGCACACCGGTCCCCCCGAGCAGCATGTCGAGCAGGCACATGGCGAGATCGAGCTTCCAGGCGAGAAGGAACCGCCCCTCCATGCCGTCGACGCGGAAGGACGTGACGAGGACGTCGTTGCCGACGCCGGCGACGAGCTCGTCGCGTCCCACGTGGCGGATCTGGAGCACCTTCTGGTGGACCTTGGCCTGGAGCCGGCCGGCGAGGGTCGAGGCCATGGTCCGGGCCACCTCACCGAGGTGCACGTGCAGGGACCGCAGGAGCCCGCGGCTCACGCCGGTCGGCTGGCGGAAGTCGTGCGGCCGCCAGCGGGTGTCGCTGACGGCCGGCGTCGGCTCGGAGGGAGCGGGCGCCGTCTTGCGTCGCTCGAGCCCGAGCTCCGCCAGGCTGCGGTCACCGAGGTCGACGAGCGCCAGCTGGCCGGCCGGGTAGCCGGGGACGGCGACGCGCAGCGCCGACATGGGCAGGTCGTGGCCGACGAGGGTCTCCCATTGCCCCGGCTCGACACGCTGCACGGAGTGGAGCACGACCCGGGTGTGGTCCCCGTCGTCCATGAACAGGCCGTTCATGACGTTCAGGACCTCGGCGAAGTTGTCCCAAAGCTCGCCGCCGACCTTGCCCTTCTCGAGGGCGGTCTCGACGGTGTCGACGGGATAGCCGGCGATGGCGGCCCCCATGGTGGCCACGAGGACCACATCGGCGGCCGCGGCGGCGACGAGGCCGAGCTCCGGAGTCTCGAAGAGGGCGAGCGCCCACGGCGACGCGCTCATGAGCGCGTCGGTGGCGTCCACCTCGGACCCGAAGAGGGTGCCGAGGAGCGCGGAGACGTCGGTCGGAGAAGGGATCACGGTGCAGAAAGCAGGAGGAGGAACGTCAGGAACCGACGGCGACCACGCCGGCGAGCACGTCGCGCAGCACGTCGGTGGTGAAGGGCTTGGTGATGAAGAAGCGCGAGCCCGCGCCTTCGGCGGCACTGCGCATCTCGGCGCTCGCCTCGGTGGTGATGAAGCCGAACACGCCAGGGAATCCCTTCGCGCTCAGGGCCTGCAGGAGCTCGAGCCCGGACATGCCCGGCATGTTCCAGTCCGACAGGATGAGCTCAGGGCTGAACTCGCCCACCGCGTCGATGGCCTCCGGCCCACTCGCCGCCTCGGTGATCACCAGGTCGGCGAACCCCGCCTGGCGGAGCTCCCGAGCCACGATCATCCGCATGGCCTTGCTGTCGTCGACGATCAGCACGCGCATTGCTGCAGTCCCCTTTCCGTGGGAATGGCGGTCCAGGGCCAGGCGATCGGAGGAGCCTCCGAGGGCCTTGAGCGAATTCCCAAGAAATTCGCAACGAATGCCCAAAAACCCAGGTCGGAGCGCCTGAAGAGACGGCCTCGTCTGCCGGATCGGGGCAACTGCTTGGCTCCGGCAATCGGCTCGTTCGTGCCCACCGGGCGGTCGGACCGGACAGAGCAGACTCACCCACGAAATACACAACGGATACCCAACGATCGGACTACAAGCCCGGCGGCACCTCAAGGGGGGGACGTGACGCGCCGTAATCCTCCTTGGTCCGGCACCAAAGCACGGCACTGAAGTGCGAGGCGACGGGCCGAGCACAAGGAGGTCCCACGGACGGGGCCGTAAACCAGGAGGAACGGATGTCTTCCCTTGTCGTCAACACCAACATCTCTGCAGTCAACGCGTACAACAACCTGAACGCCACCGACTCGGCAATGACCACCGCCATCGCGCGGCTGTCTTCCGGTCTGCAGATCCAGACCGCGGCTGACAACCCCGCCGGCTACGTGATCGCCGAGGGCCTCGAGTCCCAGTCGAACGGCTTCCAGGTCGCCATCTCGAACGCGCAGAACGGTGTGTCGCTGATCCAGACGGCCAGCGGTGCGCTGAACCAGATCGCGTCGATCCTGCAGACCATGGACTCGCTGGCCCTGGCTTCGGCCAACGGCGCTACTCAGGACAGCCAGTCGCTGAGCGCCAACCAGCAGGAGTTCGTGGCCCTGCAGAACCAGATCGACCAGATCGCCAACACGACGTCGTTCGGGACCACCAAGCTGCTCGACGGCACCTTCTCGAACCAGACTCTTCAGGTCGGGGCCTTCGATGCCAGCAACCAGCAGCTGTCGCTCACCATCGGCGGGGCCACCACCGGTGCCCTCGGCGTGGCGAGCACGTCCGTTGCGGTCGGCAGCGCGGTGAGCGCCCAGGCGGCCGTGTCGGCGGTGCAGGCGGCCATCAACAGCGTCGCTTCGATCGAAGCTTCGGTTGGTGCCACCCAGAACCAGCTGCAGGCCATCGTGGCCAACCTGACGGTCGGTCAGCAGAACCTGCAGTCCGCCTACTC
>DASRBM010000501.1:0-4255 GCA_035653635.1 Acidimicrobiales bacterium
GGGAGGACGACGCCCTCGTCCTCGACCGCCGGGGCGGGACCTTCGCCGATCCGGCGAAGGTCCACGAGCTCGGCCACGACGGCACCTGGTTCACGGTGCGGGGACCGCTGACCGTCCCCCGCTGTCCCCAGGGCCGACCCGTGCTGCTGCAGGCGGGTTCGTCGGGACGCGGGCGGGACTTCGCGGCTCGGTGGGCCGAGCTCATCTTCACCGGCGATCCCGATATCGACATCGCCCGCAACCACTACAAGGACCAGAAGGAGCGCATCGCCGCAGGCGGACGCGACCCGGCGTCGGTCAAGATGCTGCCGATGGTGTACACGGTCGTCGGGGAGTCCCACGCCCATGCCGAAGAGCGCGAGCAGGTCTTCCTGCACGAGCTCGTGGACCCCATGGCCTCGCTGACGCTGCTGTCGGAGCTCATGAATCACGACTTCTCGTCCATGGCCCTCGACGACCCGATCACCGACGAACTCGTGGAGTCGGTATCGGGGATCCGGGGCCTCGTGCAGAACCTGCGGACCCACATCGGCGGCGACGTCACCCTGGGCGACCTGGCCGGGCACCGCGCCACCCTGCTGCAGGGGCCGCGCTTCGTCGGCACCGGCGCGGAGGTGGCCGACCAGATGGAGCACTGGATGGAGGCGGAGGCGTGCGACGGCTTCGTCATCGCCGCCACCCACACCCCCGGCGCCTACGAGGACGTGGTGCGGCTGGTCGTGCCCGAGCTCCAGCGGCGCGGCGTCTTCCGCGACCGCTACCAAGGGACGACGCTGCGCGAGCATCTCGGTCTGCCCCGGCCGGAAGTGGCCGTCTGTGCCTGAGATCCCCGGCGGCGACGGACCGCTGCGGGGCCTGCGGGTCGTCGACACCGCCACCTTGGCGGCCGGTCCCGTCGTGGCGACCGCCTTCGCCGAGTTCGGGGCCGACGTCATCAAGGTCGAACAGCCCGGCAGCGGTGATCCCATGCGGACGTGGGGCGAGCGCAAGGACGAGATCGGTCTCGTCTGGAAGAGCATCAGCAGGAACAAACGCTGCGTGACCCTCGACCTCCGCCACCAGGAGGGCCAGGCGCTGTTCCACGAGCTGCTCGACGTGAGCGACGTCGTCGTGTTCGGCAACCGCCCGAGCGCATTGGCCCGCTGGGGACTGGACTGGGAATCGGTGCACCGGGCCCATCCCCGGCTGGTGATGCTCCACATCAGTGGATACGGCGGCGGCGGCCCGAAGAGCGACCGGCCCGGCTACGGCACCCTGGCCGAGGCGATGAGCGGGTTCGCCCACCTGACCGGCCAGCCCGACGGCCCACCGACCCTCCCCCCGTTCATGCTGGCCGACGGGGTTGCGGGGCTGGCCGCCACCTACGCGGTCATGATGGCGCTCTACCACCGCGACCTCCACGGCGGGGAGGGTCAGCTCGTCGACGTGAACCTCATCGAGCCGCTGGCCCGCCTCATCGAGTCGGCCACGCTCACCTTCGACCAGCTGGGGAAGATCCCCACGCGGGCCGGCAACCGTCTCGACGCCAGCGCACCCCGCAACGCCTACCAGACGGCGGACGGCAAGTGGCTGGCCATGTCGGGGGCGTCGCCCACGATCGCCCGCCGGGTGTTCCGGGCCGTGGATCGCCCCGACATGGCCGACGATCCCCAGTACGTGGACCCTGTCATGCGCCAGGCCCGTGCCCTCGAGATCGACAAGGTGGTGGCCGACTGGATCGGGCGGCACACGCTCGCCGAGGCGATGGCCGTGTTCGAGGAGGCCGACGTCGCCGCCGCCCCCGTGTACGACGCGGCCCAGCTGCTCGCCGACGAGCATCTGCGGGCGCGCGGCAGCTACGTGTCGGTCGACGACCCCGACCTCGGTCCGGTCACCGTGCAGGCGCCGGTGGTGCGGCTGAGCGGCACCCCGGGGCGGATCGACCACCTCGGCCGTGCGCTCGGTGCCGACAACGACGCCGTGTACGGCGGGCTGCTCGGCGTGGACGCCGAACGTCTGGCCGCCCTTCGCAGAAGCGGGGTGATCTGATGCCGGTGCCGGCACCGCGGGCGCGGCGCTCGGAGCTGGCCACGCCGGCGAGCAGCGAGAAGATGTGCGTGAAGGCGGCCGCCTCGGACGCCGATCTCGTGTTCCTCGACCTGGAGGACGCCTGCGCCCCGGTCGCCAAGGTGGGCGCCCGCGCCATCGCGGTGCAGGCCCTCACCGAGCTCGACTGGGGCCGCACGGTGCGGGCGGTGCGCATCAACGGCATCGACACGCCGTGGTGCCACGGGGACGTGGTGGAGCTCGTCACCGGCGCCCGAGAGGCGCTCGACGTCCTCATCGTGCCGAAGGCCCGTCGGCCACGCGACGTCTGGTGGGTGGACGTGCTGCTCACGCAGCTCGAGGCCGAGCTCGGCCTGCGCAAGCGGATCGGTCTCGAGGTGCTGGTGGAGGAGGCCGAGGGGCTCGGCAACGCCATGGCCATCGCCCGCTCGAGCGACCGTCTCGAAGCCATCATCTTCGGCGCCGGCGATCTGTCGGCGTCGCTGCGGGCCCGGGTCGACGGCAACTTCGATCCCCTCGGCGACTACCCCGGCGACTTCTGGCACTTCGCCCGTGCGCAGGTCCTCACTGCGGCGCGCGCCGCCGGCATCGACGCCATCGACGCCCCCTATCCCGCGTACCAGGATCCCGACGGGTACCGCCGGGCGGCGACGCATGCGAGTCTCCTCGGTTTCGACGGCAAGTGGGCCATCCACCCCTCGCAGGTCGCCATCGCCAACGACGTCTTCTCCCCCACCGCGCAGGAGGTCGCCGAGGCCGAGGAGGCGCTGCGTGTCTACCGGAGCGCGGAGGCGGACGGCATCGGCGCCATCGGCCGCGACGGCAAGCTCGTCGACGCCGCCCACATGCGGCTGGCGGCGAACACGTTGTACAAGGCCTCGCTCGCCGACGACACCAGGCGCCAGCCGTGACGGCGCCGGAGCAGCCGGCTGGAGGCCGGCGCTACCGGGTGGTGCAGTGGGCCACCGGGAACATCGGCAGCCGGGCCATGCGCGCCGTCATCGAGCACCCGCAGCTGGAGCTCGTCGGACTGGTCGTCCACGGCGCCGACAAGGAGGGTCGCGACGCCGGCGAGCTGTGCGGCACGGAACCCGTCGGCGTCACCGCCACCCGGTCGGTCGAGGACGCGCTGGCGCTGCGGCCCGACTGCGTGCTGTACATGCCCCAGGGATGCGACTTCGACGCGCTCGCCGCCGTACTCGGGTCGGGCGCAAACGTGGTCACGACACGCGGGGAATTCCACCACCCCCCGAGCATGGACCCGGCCCGCAGGGCCCAGATCGAAGCGGCCTGCGCGGCCGGCGCCAGCTCGATCCACAGCACCGGAAGCAGCCCCGGTTTCATCACCGAGGCGGTGCCGCTCGTGCTCTCGTCCCTGCAGCGTCGCCTCGATCACCTGCTCGTCGAGGAGTACGCCGACCTGTCCCGGCGCAATTCGCCGGAGCTCCTCTTCGGGCTCATGGGCTACGGCACCGATCCGGCCGCCTTCGACACCGGCCGGTGGGCACACGGGGCGCAGAGCTTCGGGCCGTCGTTGCGGACGACGGTCGAGGCATTGGGTCTGCACCTCGACGAGGTGGAGGCGACGGGCGACGTGGCCGTCGCCGCGCGGACGACGCAGATCGCGGCCGGCACCATCGAATCCGGCACCGTCGCCGCCCAGCGGATGACCGTCACCGGCACCCGTGGCGGACGGCCCTTCATCGCGTTCCGGGCCACCTGGTACTGCACGAGCGACATCGAGCCGCGGTGGGATCTGCATCCGACCGGCTGGCGCGTGGTCGTGGACGGGGACACGCCGATGGACGTCGGCATCCGGCTCGACGTCCCCCTCGAGCGCATGGGCGCCATGTCCCCGAACTTCACCGCCAACCGGGCCGTCAACGCCGTGCCGGCGGTGTGCGAGGCCGGTCCCGGCATCCGCACCGTCGTCGAGCTGCCCCACATCGTGCCGCTGCTGTCGTGACCATCCCCCGTCGAGACCTCCTGAGGAGCAGTCCATGAGCCGAGCCCGCCGGCCCGAGGCCATCCGTCTACGCAGCGCCCGCATGCTCGACGTGGTGAAGGGCGAGCTGCTCGAGCCGGGCGACGTGCTCGTCGTGGGCGAGCGCATCGCCGAGCTGCAGCCGGTCACCGTCCCCGACGGCACCGTCACCATCGACCTGGGCGATCTCACGCTCGTGCCGGGGCTCATGGACATGGAGGTGAA
>DASRBM010000502.1:0-2318 GCA_035653635.1 Acidimicrobiales bacterium
GCGGTGCTCGACGGCGAGATCGTCGCCCTCGACGACGACGGGCGCCCGAGCTTCGGCGCGCTGCAGGAGCGCATGCACGTGGCCGACGCGGCCCGCGCCCGGCGCCTGGCCGAGCGCACGCCGGTGCACGTCTTCCTCTTCGGCGTGCTCCATCTCGACGGCACGCCGACGATGGCGGCGCCCTACGAGGAGCGGCGCGCCCTGCTCGAGGGTCTCGGCCTCCACGGCGACCATTGGCAGACGCCGCCGTGGTTCGAAGGAGGCGGCCCGGCCGTCCTCGCCGCCGCCGTCGACCAGCGCCTCGAGGGCGTGGTGGCCAAACGCCTCGGGAGTCCCTACCAACCGGGCCGGCGCAGTGGCGACTGGGTGAAGGTGAAGCACCAGCGCATGCAGGAGGTCGTGATCGTCGGATTCACCTCGGGCGAGGGGCGACGCCGGGGGCGGCTCGGCGCCCTCCTTCTGGCCGTGCCCGGCGACGACGGGCTGCGCTTCGCCGGCAAGGTGGGCACCGGGTTCTCCGACGCCGACCTCGACGACCTCGGCGCCCGCCTGAAGCCCCACGTGCGGACCGACGCGCCGGTCGTCGGCCCGATACCGGCCGCCCAGACGCGGGGGGCCACATGGACCGACCCCGTGCTCGTGGGCGAGGTCACCTTCGGCGAATGGACCCGCGACGGCCGGCTGCGGCACCCGTCCTGGCGCGGCCTGCGGCCAGACAAGGACCCCGCCGACGTCGTGCTCGAGTCCTGACCCTCGCGCGGCGACGCGACGTTTGGCCAACAAGGCGCTGGGGAAGGCTCTCGCTGCGTGCCGGACGCACCACTGGTGGACGCCGGCGGTGCGATCGGCACGACAATCGAGGAGGGCGCATGCCGGTTCCAGTCGGTCGGGGCGAAGTGCAGGCACTGCTCGAGGAAGGGGCATGGCTCCTCGACGTCCTGGAGGACGAGGACTTCGACCGCTCCCACCTGCCCGATGCGGTGCACATCCCCCTGACCGACCTGCGTCGCGACAAGTTGGCGCACATCGACCCGCACTGGCCCGTCGTCGTCTACGGGGCCGAGCTCAGCTGTGACCGCAGCGCCCGGGCGGCCCGGCTGCTCGAGCACTTCGGCTTCTCCTGCGTCTACGTCTACGAGGCCGGGAAGCGCGACTGGATGGCCTACGGCCTGCCGGTGGCCGGAACCGGACCCCTGCTCGCGACCCATCTGATGCAGGACACCACCTGCGTGGGCATCGACCAGCCGGTGTTCATGGCCCTGGAGCAACTCGACGCCGCCCGCACCGACTTCGCCGTGGTGGTGGACGCCGGCGACATCGTGCTCGGGACGGTGACGCGCACGGCGCTGACCGACGCCGATCCGGCCGCCGTGCTGCTCGACGTGATGGAGGTGGATCCCGTGACGGCCCGGCCCAACGACCCCGCCGCGCCCCTCGCCCGCGCCCTCGACGGCACCGCTGGTGCGCGCGTGCTCGTCACGACGGCGAGCGGCCGGCTCCTCGGCGTGGTGACGCGCAGCCGGCTGCTCGGCAGCGGGCGCACCCTGGCGAGCCTGGCGGTGCCGGCGTGAGTCGCACCGTCGTCGTCACCGGCGCCAGCGCGGGTGTGGGACGGGCCTGTGCCGTCGCCTTCGGCGCCCGCGGGGACCGGGTCGGACTCGTGGCCCGGGGAAAGACCGGACTGAAGGCGGCGGCCAAGGAGGTGGAGCACGCCGGCGGCACCGCCGCGGTGGCGGCGGCCGACGTGGCCGACTACCGCGAGCTCGCCCATGCGGCGGACAAGCTCGCCACCGCGCTCGGCCCGATCGACGTGTGGGTCAACGTCGGCTTCACCTCGGTGTTCGCCCCCTTCTGGGAGATCGAGCCGGACGAGTTCCGCCGGGTGACGGAGGTGACGTACCTCGGGACCGTGCACGGGACCCGCATCGCGCTCGAGCACATGCGGCCACGCGACGAGGGCACCATCGTGCAGGTCGGCTCGGCGCTGTCGCAGCGCAGCATCCCGCTCCAGTCGGCCTACTGCGGCGCCAAGCACGGGGTGAACGGCTTCACCTCGTCACTGCGGACCGAGCTCATGCACGAAGGCAGCCGCATCCGGGTGACGGTGGTGCAGATGCCGGGGCTGAACACGCCGCAGTTCCGGTGGGTGCTGTCGCGGCTGCCCAACAAGGCCCAACCCGTCGCACCCATCTACCAACCCGAGGTCGCGGCCCGGGCCGTCGTCCACGCCGCCGCGCATCCTGGTCGCAAGCAGTACTGGGTGGGTGGTTCCACCGCGGCCACGCTCTTGGCGGAGAAGTTCGTCTCTCCCCTCCTCG
>DASRBM010000503.1:0-3490 GCA_035653635.1 Acidimicrobiales bacterium
GACCCTCCCTTTGCCCCCGAATCCCCGCATGGCGATCCTCGTCACCGAACGGACGGCCGCCAGCGGGATCCGCTTCGTGCCCCACGGGAAGTAATAGGCCCCGATGGAAAGGGTTCCGTCCTCGATCGTGATCCTGCGATCCTCGTACGCCACGGGCCCCACCTCCCGGCCGGTCGAAACATGTCGATCCTACGACCCCGCCTCCTCGACGAGCAGGAGAAGGGCCCGGTCGACATCGTCATGGCCCGGCAAGGTCCAACTGGGAGACTGGCGGGGAAGCGTGCCCAGACGTCGTCGTTCTCACAGCGGCCCCACAGAACGTCCGGATTGGCTATCTCCGACATGAGCGTCTCGACAGGAGCGACCCGCAGCCTGCCCACACGGCCGAGCACCGGATCACGTCCGGCGTCCGGTTCGACGTGGACCCGGACGCGCCGCCGCCGTGTCCCACGTCGCCCGTGGGCCGGCGCCCCCGACCTGGCCGCCACGCTCGTCGGCCTCGGGATGGGCGCGGTCATCGCCCTCGCCATCCTGTCCACGAGCGTGGGCGCCCTGCGGGCACCGGGCGGCTGGGCCACGGCCCTGGGCCAGCTCTTCGGACTGGTGGGGACGTACCTGCTGCTCGTCATGTTGCTCCTCATCGCCCGCATCCCGGCGGTGGAACGGGTCGTGGGCCAGGACCGCCTCGTGCGCTGGCACCGCCGCCTCGGCGCCTGGCCCATCTGTCTGCTCGTGGCCCACGCCGTTCTCGTGACGGTGGGCTACGCCCAGTCTGCGCGCACCGGAAGCCTCCATCAGTTCGGCATCTTCCTTCGCAGCTATCCCGACGTCCTCGCCGCCACCGTCGGGCTCGCCCTCATCGTCCTCGCCGGCGTGCTGTCGTTCCGCGCCGCCCGGCGGCGCATGCGCTACGAGACGTGGTGGGTGGTGCACCTCTACACCTACCTGGCCATCGCGCTGTCGTTCGCCCATCAACTGGCGAACGGCCAGTCCTTCGTCGGGCATCCCCTGAGCCGCCTGCTGTGGGCGGCGGTGTGGGTCGCCACCGCCGGCGTGGTGCTGTGGTTCCGCGTTCTCGTCCCCGTCGCACGCAGCCTGTTCCACGGGCTCAGGGTGGTCGAGGTACGCGACGAGGCGCCCGGCGTGGTGTCGATCGTCCTCGCCGGCAGGCACCTGGAGCGGCTGGCGGTCTCGGGCGGACAGTTCTTCCAGTGGCGATTCCTGACCCGGGAGCTGTGGTGGCAGGCCCACCCCTACTCCCTCTCGGCCCTGCCCCAGCCGCCGTACCTGCGCGTCACGGTGAAGGCGCTCGGCGACCACGGGCAGATGCTCCACCGCATCCGCATCGGCACCCGGGTCGCCGTCGAAGGCCCCTACGGCGCGTTCACCCGACATGCGCTGCGCGGCCGGCGGGCGCTGCTCGTGGCGGCGGGGGTCGGGGTCACACCGCTGCGGGCGCTGCTCGAGGACCTCCCGGCTCACGTCTCCACCGACGTGGTCGTGCGGGCCTCCTCGAGCGGCGAGCTCCTGTTCCGCACCGAGATAGACCGGCTCGTGGCCAAGCGGGGCGGGCGTGTGCACGAGCTCGTGGGCTCACGCCGGCAGTTCCCGACCGATGCCGTCCTCCTCCACTCCATCGTCCCCGACTTCTTCGACCGGGACCTCTACATCTGCGGGCCGGAGGGCTTCACCGAGCAGCTCGTGTCCTCGGTCCGGCAGTTCGGGTTCCCCGAAGAACGCATCCACTACGAGAGCTTCGCCTTCTGAGCCCATGAAACGTTCACACATCGTCGTCAGCGCCACCGCCGCCGGGCTCATCGGCGTCCTCAGCTACCACACCGCGGCCAACAGCAGCACCGGTCTGCTCGCCACCCCGGCCGGTGGATCGTCGGGGTCGAGCTCCGGTTCGACCTCCACCTCGGGGGCGCCGCCGTCGTCCACCTCCACCCCCGGCGGAGCCCCGCCGTCGTCGACGACGGCACCGGCGTCGGGCGGTCACGCGGCCTCCGGGACGAGCACCGTCCCGAGCACCACGGTCGCCCCGACGACGACCTCCCCATCGGTGCGCAAGGCCGACGGCGCCACCGAGAACTACCGCTATGGCACGCTCGAGTTGCAGGTCACCATCACGGGCAACCGCATCACGGACGTGGAACCCGTCGTCGACCAGGCCACCGACCCCCGCTCGGCGCAGATCAACTCCCAGGCCATCCCCATGCTCCGCCAGCAGGCGCTGAGCGCCCAGAGCGCGCAGATCGACGGCGTGTCGGGCGCGACGTACACGAGCGCCGCGTACCAGGCTTCGCTGCAGTCGGCCCTCGACAGCCTCGGCTTCCACTGATCGAACGGGCGCGGCCTGCTCCTGTGGAACTGCTGCGCCACAGCGAGGAGTCGATGGGGACGGTGTTCTCCTTCGCCGTCGTGCCCGATCCGTCGGCCGACGTGGACGGCGTCCGTCGCGCCGTCGGCCGCGCGTGTCAGGTGCTCCACGATGTCGACGCCCGCTTCAGCCTGTGGAAGCCGGCCAGTCCCATGAGCCGTCTGCGACGCGGGGAGATCGGTGTCGAGGAAGCCGGACCGGACTTCGCCGAGGTGGCGGAACGGTGCGAGCGGGCGCGGTCGCTGTCGGGCGGCCTGTTCGACCCCTGGGCACTGCCGGGCGGTTACGACCCCACCGGCCTGGTGAAGGGGTGGGCCACCGAGCGGGCCCTCGGTGTGCTGCGTTACGGGGCGGAGGTGGCCGCTGCCATGGTGAACGGCGGGGGCGACATCGCCTGTTTCGGCCGTCCCGCAGAGGACCGCCCGTGGCGCATCGGCATCGACGACCCGAACGATCCCGCACGGATCGCGGTGGTGGTCGAGGGCTGGCCCGCGGTGGCGACGTCGGGGACGTACCAGCGCGGACCGCACCTGGTGGACCCGGTGACCCGTCAGCCGGCGCTCGTGGGCGAGCCGGCCCCCTTGGCAGCCACGGTGGTGGGACAGGAGCTGTGGCTGGCCGACGCCCTGGCGACCGCCGCGGCCATCACCGCCCCGGACGTGGCGCTCGCCATGGTGGAGGACGTCGACGGCTACGAGGCCATGGTCACGACGGCCGAGGGCGAGCGCCGCCTCACCTCGGGATTCCGCGCCCTTTCGGTCTGAGGCCGCCTCGCGGACGTCTCCCGTCCGCCCGCACGATGCGTGTGCCGGTCGCGGACGCGGCTAGCGGCCAGGCCGCTCGTTCTCGTTCTCGTTCCGACGCGCGGCGACGACGCGCAGGGCGGCACCGACGGCGAGGACGACGACGCCGGTCACCTCGACCACGAGCGACAGCTCGGCGAAGGGCGCCTGCGCGCTGTCGCGGAAGCCGAACAAGCCCCAGTGGACGCTCCATTCGAGTCCGCCGATCGTGGCGACCAGATAGCCGATCCCGGCAAGGGCCGGCAGCAGGCGCCTGGCGGCGGCGATCACGACGGCGAGGACGAGACCGGCGACCGCTTGCAGCAGG
>DASRBM010000504.1:0-13738 GCA_035653635.1 Acidimicrobiales bacterium
CGGTGGTGCGGTCGAGGCCGGTGGCGAACAGCGCCTCGCCCCGCAGCCGGGGGAGCACCGGTCCTCCGTCCACTCCGGCGACCGCTTCTTCCGGTGACGTCCGCAGGCCGGCCACCACCAGGACGACCAGGAGGATCGACACGAGCACGAGGACGATCACGGCGACCCCCTTCGGTGGCGGGCCCGTCGCGGCCCGGTGCGCGCGGCGGTGCCCAACTGCCTTCCCGGTCCGGTCCTCCCCGAAACGGCCGCCGCCGGGGCCGGTCAGGGCGTGAGCAGGAGCTTCACGTTGTGCTCGCACATGGCGAGGGCCGCTGGCGCGTCGTCGAGGTGGGGGCGGTGCGTCACGTTGAAGCGATCGTCGGTCCCCGGAAGTGCGCGCCGTGCCGATCCCGTTGCACAGTGGGCGCATGGAGGCCGACGCCGGAACCGGTCCGCACGTGCGCGTGCCGGTGCCGGGCCCGGCGCGAACGAGCGGCGCCATCGATCGGCGCGTGGTGTGGGTCATGGCGGTGGCGACGGGGCTGTCGGTGGCCTCGAACTACTACGCCCAGCCGCTCCTGCCGGCCATGGAGCACACCCTGCACCTGGCGCCGGGGACCGCCGGCCTCGTCGTGACCGTGGCCCAGGTGGGATACGCCCTCGGTCTCGCCTTCCTGCTGCCCCTCGGCGATCTCGTGGAGCGCCGCCGGCTCGTCGCCCTGCTGTCCGTGGGCACGGCCGGTGCGCTGCTGTGGCTCGGGCTGGCGCCGTCCGCCGCCGTGCTGCTGCCGGCCGCCCTCGTCGTCGGCGCGCTGTCGGTGCTCGCCCAGGTGCTCGTCCCCTTCGCCGCCTCGCTGGCCGGGGAGCACGAGCGGGGGCGGGTGGTGGGATCGGTCATGAGCGGGCTGCTCGTCGGGGTGCTCCTCGCTCGCACCGTCGCAGGCCTGCTCGCCGCCACCGGCACCTGGCGCGTCGTCTACCTGGTGGCAGCGGGGGCCATGCTCGTGCAGGCCGCCGTCTTGCGGTCGAACCTGCCGACATGGCACGAACGCCCCGGGCTCTCCTATCCGGCGCTCGTGCGGTCGGTCGTCCGCCTGCTCGCAGAGGAACCGGTGCTGCGTCTGCGCGCCGCCTACGGACTGTGCTCGTTCGGGACGTTCAGCGCCCTGTGGACTTCGATGGCGTTCCTCCTCGCCCACCACTACCACTACGGCACCGCCGTCATCGGGCTCTTCGGCCTCATCGGCGCGGCAGGCGCCCTCGCCGCCTCCGTGGCGGGACGGCTGTCGGACCGCGGGCTCTCGAACCGGAGCACGGCGCTCACCACGCTCCTCCTCGTCGCGTCGTGGGCGTTGCTGTGGGACGGCAGCAGCGACCTCGCGCTGTTCGTGGTCGGCATCGTGGTGCTCGACGTGGGCGCACAGGGCCTGCACATCACGAACCAGGGTGAGATCTACCGGCTGCGCCCCGAGGCCCGGAGCCGGCTCACCGCCGCCTACATGGTGCTGTACTTCGTGGGCGGCGCTATCGGGTCGGTGTCCTCCGCCGTCGTCTACGGTGCGGTCGGCTGGAGCGGGGTGTGCGCGGTGGGTGCAGCCTTCGCCCTGGCCGCCTTCGCCCTGTGGGCCTTCACCGCCCTCCGGGCCCGGCCCCGGATTCCCTGAGCACGGCCGCGTTTGGCGCCGAGCGGGACGGGTAGGCGCGGGTGATGGGTGGATTCGCCGACACACCGAAACGCCACGGCTCCTCCGGTGACGAGGACGCGGGCGATCCGGCCGTCGCCGGAGCGCAGCTGGGATACGGCCCCGAGTCCTCGGAGGAGGCCGCAGACCTCGTCGCGGGCGGTCGCAGCCCTTCGCAGGAGCCGGCCGCCGACCGGCAGGAAGGGGCCGGACTCACCCGGCCCGCGGACGGATCCTGAAGATCAGCCGCTGCCCACCGGCGGCAGGTGCCCGCCTGGCGGTGCCACCGCGTCGGCGCGGTCGTGGGCCGGACCACCGAGCTCCCACAGGGTGCGGCGGATGTAGCGGATGATGCCGTCGAGGCCCTCCACCGCTTCGTCGAGGTGGCTCCGCACGTCGGGATGGGTGGCGATGCTGCGGGCGCCGTAGAGGGTGAGGCCGGTGCGGAACAGGCGCTTGATGATCTCGCTGTGGAGCTCCTCGAACCGTGCGGCGATCTCGGGCGACTCCGTGACGGCGACCTCGCCGGCGCCGTCCGCCTCCTCGAACACGGTGGCCACGAAGCCGCTCACGTCGCCGCCGTCGTCGAAGCGCGGTACCAGGACCATGGAAGCCCAGAACCGCTCGCCGTTCAGCCGGACGAGCCAGCCGTTCACGTGCAGCCCGCCGCTCGCCACGGCGGAAGCCAGGTGGCTCTGTGGCCGGAAGTCCGCCACCTGCTCCTCGCCGTAGAGGAGGGCGAGGTGGTGGCCCGGCATGTCGGCCGGGTCGTGCCCGGTGGGCGAGCGGTACAGATGGGCGCAGCTCAGGATGAATCCGTGCTCGTCGAGCTCGAGCACCATGCCGTCGCCACGGCCGTTGCCGAGCGTCGTCCCGCACCCGACCGGCGTCGCCGACGGCACGCGGGGCATGGTCGGGGCCCGACTCTTCTCCGGCGGGACGACCATGGCGAAGATCGGGCCGGTGACGCGCCTGCGCAGTCGCCGGGAGCGGTCGTGGAGCTGGAGCGTGCGCAGACCGAGCTCGCGGCTGCGGGCCCGCTGGGCCAGAGCGAGCTCGCGCATGCCGGCGGCTTCGCTGCGGATCACGTCGAGAGGGAGCGTCTGTCTGCTCGCCGCCTGAGCCAAGAGTTCCGTCGCCTCCTCCGAGGTCCGACGTCTTCCGCCCCACGTGGCGGACGACCCAACGCTACCCCCGACGGGCTGTCGCTGTCACCTGCCGCGCGCCGGGGCGCTTGGTTGCGAACAACGACACGGCGACGGCGAACGGCGGCACGACGAGCGGCACGAACCACAACCCGAAGACAAGAGTGAGGCCGCCGAATGCGCAGGCCACGGCGAGGGCTGCCGCCGCCTCGGTCTCAGGCACCACCCGGTAGCGGCGGACAGGGAGCGGATGGCGCCGCGACGACACGAAGGCGGCCGCCGCGAACAGACCGACCAGTCCGCAGGCGCCACCGTAGAGCCACAGCTCCATGGCGCTTCCACCGAAGCCGGCGAGTATCAGCAGGAGTGCGGCGTTGACGAGTCCCCAGGCGAGGACGACGGCAGGTCCCCTGGTCACCCGGCGCCCTCCTGCGAAGGGGCTGCCGATGCCGCGCTGCGAAGACGGTGGTCGAGGAGCGGCGCGTAGCTGCTGACGACGGGGATCGGGTGGGCCGCGTCGAAGTTGAAGCGTGGCGGCGGCGACGTCGTGGCCCACTCCAGGGTGTGGCCCTGCCATGGGTCCTCGCCGGCGGCGCGCCGGTGGACGAGCGACTCGACGACGTTGATGACGAACACGGCGACCCCGAGCGCCAGGATCCCCGATCCGATGGTCTCGGTGAGGTTGAGGGCCCCGAAGGTGGCCGGGAAGGTCGCCTCGCGTCGGGGCAGTCCCATGAACCCGGCGATGAACATGGGGAAGAACGTCACGTTGGTGCCGACCACCATGAGCCAGAACTGCAGCTTGCCGAGCCCCTCGCGGAGGAAGGCGCCGGTCACCTTCGGGAACCAGAGGAACACGCCTGCGAAGAAGCCGAACATGCTGCCGGCGAGCAGGGTGTAGTGGAAATGGGCCACGACGAAGTACGTCCCGTGCACGTGATAGTCGAGCACCGGCGTGCCGAGCATGATCCCGGTGAGCCCGCCGACGAGGAACTGCGGGATGAAGGCCAGGGCGAAGAGCATGGCGGTGGGATAGACGAGCCGGCCGCCGGACAAGGTCGACAGGAACCCGAAGTACTCGATGCCGGCCGGCACGGACAGCAGGATGGAGGTGAGGGAGTAGTAGTCGTCGACCTCCTGCCCGGTGGTGAACATGTGGTGCCCCCACACCGCCATCGACAGTGCGGCGAAGACGAGCAGCGACACGACGGTCGGCTTGTATCCGACGAAGCGCCGCCCCGCGAACGTCGAGATCGTCTCGGCCACCGCGCCCACGAAGGGGAAGAACATGACGTAGACGACCGGGTGGCCGTAGAACCAGAACAGGTCCTGGTACCCGAGGTTCCAGACGTTGTGCGAGAAGACCTGGGGGAACGCCCGTCCCACCACGATGAGGACGTCAGCCGCCAGCAGCGCCGGGAAGGAGGCGACGGTCATCAGGCAGGTGACGACCATCGACCAGGTGAACACGGGCATGCGCAGCAAGGTCATGGTCGGTGCCCGCATGCGGACGACGGTCCACAGCACCGCCCCGCCCATGAGCATCATCGACGTCACCGCCAGGAACGCCCCGAGGAGCCACAGGTCCATGCCGATACCGGGGGTGAATCGGCTGTCGGACAAAGGCGTGTAGGCGTACCACCCGTCCGAGGCGGCGTGCTCGGGCAGGATCGAGCACAAGAGCACCACCGCTCCGGCCGTGTAGAGCCAGTGCCCGAAGAGGACCAGTCTCGGCGCGGCGATGCCGGGAGCGCCGATCTGCAGCGGCACCAGGTACACGCCCGCGGCGATGGCGAGGGGCGTGACGACGAGGAAGATCATGGCCGAGCCGTGCAGCGTGAAGAGCTCGTCGTAGAGCTGATTGCCGATCAGGTGCTGCTGGGGCAGTGCGAGCTGGGCCCGCATGACGAGGGCGAAGCAACCGGCCACGAGGAAGATGACGAGCCCGGTGGTGAGCGTGAGCGCGGCGATCCTCTTGTGGTCGGTCGTCGTGAGCCAGTCCCACAGGCCCGTCCGCCGCGAGAGCGGCGCGTCGGCGACGACAGCCGGGCGATCGACCAGCGTCGTCACGACGGCGTCCCCCCGTGGGCGGCGAGCCACGAACGGAATGCCGACGGCGTCACGGCCCGCATCCGGAAGTACATGGTGTCGTGGTAGAGGCCGCAGAATTCCGAGCAGATCCCTGTCCACTCACCGGTGGTGGCGAGACGCAGCGGAAAGGTGTTCACGTGGTCCGGGAACGCCTCCTCCTTGAACCGCAGGTACGGCAGCCACCACTCGTGCACGACGTCGGCCGAGGACAGTTGCACCTCGATCGGCGTGTCCGTCGGGAGCACCAGCACGGGGTAGTCGTCCCCCTGGCAGTTGCCCGTCACCCTCACGTGGCTCGCCGGGTACGAGAAGGTCCAACACCACTGGTAGGCGTCGATGCGGACGGTGAGCGCCGGCTTGCCGGCTGAGGTCAGCTCGGCGTGGTTGGCCGAGAAGGACAGGACAACGAGGAAGATCGCCATGCCGAGCACGCACGCGACGTAGACGCTCTCGAGCACGGGGTGCTTGTGCTTGCGCGACGGCTCCACCCCTGGTCGCCGACGCCGGAAGACCACTGCGTAGCCGAGCACGGCCATCACGGCCACGAACACCGCGATGGCGATCGGCTCCTCGATCCCGAAGACGTGCCCGAAGTTGTTCCGGAAGTTCACCCTGTGGCCTAGCCGTCCCCGGTCCGCTCGTTGCGGCTGCTCGCCTACCCCAGCTCGCGACCGGGCAATCGGCGCTGCCCGGGCACGCTTGCCGAGCGCGGCAGGGGGGTACCGCACGTCCGGTGCCCGAACACCGAGCCGCGCCCGCCCAGTTCAGAGGGCCTCTGTGAGCGATTCGGCGCGCCCCCCGGTGACGGCCGCGGGTCCGGCGCCGCTCGGCTTCAAAGGGGCCCGGCGCCGGGTGGAGCGGGGCATCGAGCACGTGCTCGAGTGGGCGGACGACCAGTTCGAGATCTCACGCGGCCTGCGCAAGATGCTCGACCACATCTTCCCCGACCACTGGTCGTTCATGCTGGGCGAGATCGCCCTCTACTGCTTCGTGGTGCTCGTCCTCACCGGGGTGTTCCTCGCCCTGTACTTCGATCCGAGCCACCAGGACAAGGTGTACTGGGGTTCGTACGCGCCGCTGCGGAGCCAGCACGTGTCGGCCGCGTACGCATCGACCGTCGACATCTCCTTCTCCGTGCGCAACGGCCTGCTCTTCCGGCAGATGCACCACTGGGCCGCCGACATCTTCATCTTCGTCATCGTCGTCCACATGTGCCGGGTCTTCTTCACCGGGGCTTTCCGCAAACCGCGGGCCACGAACTGGGTGATCGGCGCCACGATGCTCTTCCTCGCCATCATCAACGGCTACGCCGGGTACTCGCTGCCCGACGACCTCATGTCGGGGACCGGCCTGCGCATCGGCTACTCGATCATCGAGTCGATGCCACTCATCGGCAGTTACCTCGCGGTCTTCCTGTTCGGGGGGCAGTTCCCCGGCGACGGCCGGATCGAGTACCGGCTCTTCATCGCCCACGTGTTCATCATCCCTGCGCTGATCGCCGTGCTCCTCGCCGTCCACCTGTCGCTCATCTACAAGCAGAAACACACCCAATTCGCCCAACCCGGCCGCACCGAGCTGAACACCGTGGGATCGCCCATGTTCCCGCGCTACATGCTCAAGTCCATCGGCCTCTTCGCCCTCGTCACCGGCGTGCTGTCGATCCTCGCCGGGCTGGCCCAGGTGAACCCGATCTGGCAGTTCGGGCACTACGAGCCGTACATGGTGAGCTACGCCTCCCAGCCGGACTGGTACATGGGCTGGATCGAAGGGGCGATGCGCATCATGCCCTTCTGGGAGTGGGAGGGCTTCGGGCACACGGCGGTGTTCGTCATATTCCTGCCGGCCGTCGTCCTACCGGTCGTCACCTACCTGGTCCTCGCGGCCTGGCCGCTCATCGAGTCGCGCATGACGAAGGATCGGACCCAGCACCACCTGCTGCAGCGGCCACGGGAGAATCCCGTGCGCACCTCCATCGGCGTCGGGATCCTCGTCTTCTACGCCGTCCTGTTCTTCGCCGCCTCCGACGACCTGATCGCCAACTTCTTCGACGTTCCCCTCGAGTCCGTGGTGTGGGGACTTCGGATCTGTACGGTGGTGCTTCCGTTCGTCGTGGGGTATCCGGTCCACAGGATCTGTGTCGATCTGCGCCGGGAGCGGGGGACAGGCGGAGAGGTCGTGCTCGCCGACGACCACTACCTCCTCGAACCCGATCCTCCGCCCGAGGAGCACGAGCTCGAGCCCGAGCCGGTTCCGACCATCGTGCTCCCGGGCCCGGTGACGGTGACGGTCCCGGCGGCCGACGGCTAGGGCGGGGCGACGAGAGGAGCTCCCATGCCAACCAGGCGATCCGTGCTCGAGGCCCTCGGTTCCGGGCGCGACTACGAACGCGTGGGCGCGCTCTTCGGTATCCCGGCCGGTCAGGCGTTCATGATCGCCACCGGTCTGCCGGCCGACGGGGGGGACAGCCTCGCCCCCGAGGACCTGTCGCGGCCCGGGCTCCTCCAAGGAAGCAGCCAGCACCTCGTGAACCCCGAGCCCGAGAATCCGACGGGGAAGGACCAGGTGCGCGAGTGGATCCGCTCCATGGCCGCGCGCGATGTCCCGATGCGCGAGGCAGCCGACCGGCGCGACGCCGAGCCGGAGGAGCCGCGCGAGCCGGAGGACACCGACGTCCTCACCGTGCTGCGCCGGGCCCACAACCAGGTGGACGCCCTGCTCCAGCAGCTCGAGGCGATCCCGGGCGGGAAGAAGGGCGGTTCGGCCGTCCATCGGTCGCGCCGGGCGTCGATCGTGGACATGATGACGGTGCGGCTGTCGAGCCACGAAGCGGTCGAGGAGCGCATGCTGTGGCCGAAAGTGCGTGAGCTGCTCCCCGACGGCGACATGTGGGCCGACCGGGGCCTGGAGCAGGAGCAGGAGGGAAAGGACACCCTGGCCGCGCTGGGCGGATGCAGCCCCCACGAGGAGCGTTTCGACGACCTGGTGGAGCAGCTCTCGGCTGCCCTGCGCAAGCACGTGGCCCTGGAGGACCTCGTGTTCCTGAAGCTCGACGACGTCATGGAGGACGAGCGCGCCCGCCAGAAGCTCGGGAAGAGGATGGCGTCCGCCGAGCGGCGCGGACCCACCCGACCGCATCCGCACGCACCGTCGCGTCCGCCGGGCGTCCAGGTGGCCGGGGCGGTCGGCAGCGCCATGGACAGCCTGCGCGACCACCTCGGCACCCGGCCGGCCGACCGCAAGGGCAAGGGCGCGGATGAGGTCGACCGCGAGATCCGCGACTGAGGCGTGCCGTACGACGGTTCTCCCAGGGCTGCCGGGGGAATAGCGGCTCGTCGGGGGCAGCGTTGTTGCAGCGTTCATGCAGGTAGAAGAGGTTGTCGAGGAGGCGCCATGCCGGCCGTTCCCGTGAGGCTCCGTCAGTGGCCCGTCGTGCGCCAGTGGGCGGATGGTGACTCGCTCGGCCGGGGCGCGGCGGTCAAGTCCCGCCATTCGTCGACGCTGCGGCCGCGGGTGGCCGAGGCCGACAAGGTCGTCAAGTCGATCTGCCCCTACTGCGCCGTCGGCTGCGGCCAGAACGTGTACGTCAAGGACGAGAAGGTCGTCCAGATCGAAGGAGACCCGGATTCCCCGGTCAGTCGGGGGCGCCTGTGCCCGAAGGGGTCGGCGAGCCTGCAGCTCACCACCGGAAGCTCGCGGGTCCACGAGGTCCTCTACCGCCGTCCGCACGGCACCGACTGGGAGGTGCTCGACCTCGACACCGCGCTCGACATGGTCGCCGACCGGGTCATCTCGACGCGGCGCGACACGTGGGAGTGGGAGAGCGAGGACAAGGGCACCCGGCGCACCCTCGGGATCGCCAGCCTCGGCGGCGCGACGCTCGACAACGAAGAGAACTACCTCATGAAGAAGCTGTACACCGCGCTCGGGGTGGTCCAGGTCGAGAACCAGGCACGCATATGACACTCCTCCACCGTCCCCAGTTTGGGGACATCGTTCGGTAGGGGCGGGGCCACCACTTTCCAGCAGGACCTGCAGAACGCGGACTGCATCGTCATCCAGGGTTCCAACATGGCGGAGTGTCACCCGGTGGGCTTCCAGTGGGTGATGGAGGCCAAGGCCCGGGGGGCGACGGTCATCCACGTCGATCCCCGTTTCACCCGCACGAGCGCGCTGGCGGACATCCACGTGCCCCTGCGGGCGGGCACCGACATCGCCTTCCTGGGCGGCATCGTCAACTACGTGTTGCAGCACGACAAGTACTTCCGCGACTACGTCGTCGAGTACACGAATGCCCCGACGATCATCACCGACGAGTTCCGCGACACCGAGGACCTCGACGGGGTCTTCTCCGGTCTCGACCCCGACAACCGCAAGTACGACTTCCACACCTGGCAGTACGAGGGCATGGAGGCCATCCAGGCCGCCTCGGGTGAGCGGGACCAGGAATACGAGGACCGGTCGGAGGAGGAGAAGGGCGAAGAGGAGCGCAGCGGAACGGGCCAGGGCGGCGACCCCGGGTCGAGCGCCTCGAGCGCCGGCCGGGGACACTCCCACGGGTCGGGCGGTCCCGACATCGGGACGGGCATCCCCGAGACCGATCCGACCCTCGAGCACCCGCGCTGCGTCTTCCAGATCGTGAAGCGCCATTACTCGCGTTATACGCCCGAGATGGTGGAGGAGGTCTGCGGCGTCCCCCGCGACCTCTTCCTGCGGGTATGCCGCGAGCTCACGGAGAATTCCGGGCGCGACCGCACCTCCGCCTTCGTCTACGCGGTGGGATGGACGCAGCACAGCGTGGGCGTTCAGTACATCCGCACGGCGGCCGTCCTGCAGCTGCTGCTCGGCAACATCGGTCGTCCCGGCGGCGGGATCCTCGCCCTGCGGGGTCACGCCAGCATCCAGGGTTCGACCGACATCCCCACCCTCTACAACCTGCTGCCGGGCTACATCCCCATGCCGCACGCCCATACGAACGAGGACCTCGACGCCTTCGTGTCGGCCGAAGGCACGGACAAGGGCTACTGGGCCGACATGCGCGCCTACACGGTCAGCCTGCTGAAGGCGTGGTGGGGCGGGGCGGCGACCGAGGAGAACGACTACTGCTTCGACTACCTCCCGCGGCTCACCGGCGACCACAGTCACTACGAGTTCGTCATGGCCCAGATGGACGGCATGTGCAAGGGCTACTTCCTTGCCGGTGAGAACCCTGCCGTGGGATCGGCCAACGGCAAGATGCAGCGCCTCGGCATGGCCAATCTCGACTGGCTGGTGGTGCGCGATTTCTCGCTCATCGAGAGCGCCACCTTCTGGAAGGACGGCCCCGAGATCGAGACCGGCGAGCTGCGCACCGAGGACATCGGCACCGAGGTGTTCTTCTTCCCCGCTGCCGCCCACACCGAGAAGAACGGCAGTTTCACCAACACCCAGCGCATGCTCCAGTGGCACCACATGGCCGTCGAGCCCGAGGGTGCGGCACGCAGCGACCTGTGGTTCTACTTCCATCTCGGACGGCTCATCCGCCGGAAGCTGGCCGGTTCCACCGACGCCATGGACCGTCCCGTCCTCGACCTGACGTGGGACTACCCGACCGAGGGCGGCATCGAGGAGCCGAGCGCCGACGCCGTGCTGGCCGAGATCAACGGGTGGGACGCCGACGGCCAGCCCCTGTCGAGCTACGAGCAGCTGAACGGCGACGGCTCCACCGCGTGCGGATGCTGGATCTACTGCGGGGTCTACACCGACGGCGTGAACCAGGCGGCCCGTCGCAAGCCGGCCCGGGAGCAGAACTGGGTGGCCAACGAGTGGGGCTGGGCCTGGCCGGCGAACCGCCGCATCCTCTACAACCGGGCATCGGCCGACCCCGACGGCAAGCCGTGGAGCGACCGCAAGGCCCTCGTCTGGTGGGACGAGGAGAAGGCGCTCTGGCAGGGCCACGACATCCCCGACTTCGCCTCGAGCAAGTCGCCGCACTACCGGCCACCGGTCGGGGCACGGGGGGCCGAGGCGCTCGCCGGGGTGGATCCCTTCGTCATGCAGGCGGACGGCAAGGGATGGCTGTTCGTGCCGGCCGGGCTCACCGACGGGCCGCTGCCGACCCACTACGAGCCGCAGGACTCGCCCTTCCGCAACCTCCTCTACACCCAGCAGCGCAACCCGGTGCGCCAGGTGTTCTCCAGAAAGGAGAACCGCTACCACCCCCACGCGGGCGAGCCGGGCTGGGACGTGTTCCCCTACGTGATCACCACCTACCGGCTGACCGAGCACCACACCGCCGGCGGGATGACCAGGTGGCTCCCGTACCTGTCGGAGCTGCAGCCCGAGTTCTTCTGCGAGGTCTCCCCGGAACTAGCGTCGGAGCGGGGGCTCGAGCACCTCGGTTGGGCCACGATCGTCACGGCGCGCTCGGCCGTCGAGGCCCGCGTGCTCGTCACCGAGCGCATGACGCCGCTGCGGGTGCAGGGCCGGACCGTCCATCAGATCGGCCTGCCCTACCACTGGGGGACGAGCGGCTACTCCGTCGGCGACGCGGCCAACGAGCTGTCGTCGTTCGTGTTGGACCCGAACGTCCACATCCAGGAGGTGAAGGCCTTCAGCGGCGACATCCGGCCCGGGCGGCGCCCGCGCGGCCCCGCACTTCCCGCCCTGGTGGAGGAGTACCAGCGCCGGGCGGGTATCACCGCCCAGACGGGAATGGAGGTATGACCGTGTCCCCCGAACTGCTCGACGTGGCCTTCCTCGAGACACAGACCCCGGCCGCGGCGAGCGGGTACGGCGAGGCACCGCCGCGGATGGGCTTCTTCACCGACACGTCGGTGTGCATCGGGTGCAAGGCGTGCGAGGTGGCGTGCAAGGAGTGGAACCACGTGCCCGAGGACGGGCTCGTGTTCACCGGCATGTCCTACGACAACACCGGTGGCCTCGGCGCCGACAGCTGGCGCCACGTCGCGTTCGTCGAGCAGCGCAAGCCGCTCGGCTTCCAGGAATCGGGTGTCGAGCACGACGGCGTCGGCGAGACCACCGAGCTCCGCTGGCTCATGGCTTCGGACGTCTGCAAGCACTGCACGCACGCGGCCTGTCTCGACGTCTGCCCCACCGGCTCGCTCTTCCGCACCGAGTTCGGCACCGTCGTGGTGCAGGAGGACATCTGCAACGGCTGCGGGTACTGCATCCCCGCGTGCCCCTACGGGGTCATCGACCAGCGCAAGGGCGACGGCCGGGCCTGGAAGTGCACGCTCTGCTACGACCGGATCTCGGTCGGCATGGAGCCGGCGTGCGCCAAGGCCTGCCCCACCGACTCCATCCAGTTCGGCGAGCTCGAGGAGCTCCGCCGGCGTGCGGACCGTCGTCTCGAGCAGCTGCACGCGGCCGGCATCGCCGACGCCCGTCTCTACGGACGCGACCCCGACGACGGGGTCGGCGGGGACGGCGCCTTCTTCCTGCTCCTCGACGAACCCGAGGTCTACGGCCTGCCCCCCGACCCGGTGGTGACCACCCGCGACCTGCCGTCGATGTACCGGCACGTGGCCGCCGCCGCGGCGGTCCTGCTCGCCGGCGCGGTCGCCAGCTTCGTGAGGCGCCGGCCATGAACCGCACCGAAGTGACGAAGGACGGCCTGACCCACGTCCGGCCCGGGCGCGAAGCGCTCACCGGCGCCATCGAGCACGCCGGACCACGCCGTCGTCGCGGCGCAGAGCAGGCCATGGTCCCCGATGCCGCCTTCACCTCGTATTACGGCAAGCCGGTCATCAACAAGCCGGTGTGGGAGGCGCCCGACATCCCGGGCTATCTCTTCCTCGGCGGCTTGGCCGGCGGGAGTGCGCTGCTCGCGGCCGGAGCGGAGCTCACCGGACGGCGCCGCCTGGCTCGGCGGTCCAAGGTGGCGGCGAACGCCGCGGCAGTGTTGTCGACCGCCGCCCTCGTCCACGACCTCGGCCGGCCCGAGCGGTTCCTCAACATGCTGCGGGTGATGAAACCGACGTCGCCGATGAGCATGGGCTCCTGGGTGCTCGCACCATTCGGGGGGATCTCGACGGTTGCGGCGGTCCTCGACCTGCTCGGCCGGCTCCCTCTCGTCGGGAAGCTGGCGACGTTCACGGCTGCCGCCCTCGGGCTTCCCCTCGCGTCGTACACGGCGGCGCTCCTGGCCGACACGGCGGTGCCGTCGTGGCACGAGGGCTACCGCGAGATGCCGTTCGTGTTCGTGGCCTCGGCGGCGGCCTCGGCGGGCGGGCTCGGGATCGCGGTGGCCCCACTCCACGAGAGCGCGCCGGCCCGGCGCATGGCGGTGGCCGGGGGTCTGGCCGAGCTGGCGCTGTCGAAAGTCATGGAGAAACGCATGGGGCTACCCGGCGAGGCCTACAGCGAGGGGCGGGCCCACAGATACATGCAGGCGGCCGAGGGGCTCACCGCCGCCGGCGCCGTCGGCGCCGTCGTCGGGCGCCGCAGCCGCGTGCTGTCTGCGTTGTCAGGCCTGGCGGTCCTCGCCGGCTCGGTGTGCACGCGCTGGGGCATCTTCCACGCCGGGTTGCAGTCGGCGGAGGACCCGAAGTACACGGTCGTCCCGCAGCGGGAACGGCTCCGGCTCCGGGGGCAGCGCCAGCCGGTGCGCGTGTAGCGCCGCTACCGGTCGAGGGTGGCGGCGAGGTGGACCAACGCGCCACCGAGGGGCGAGGCGCTGATCTCCACGTGATCGAAGGTCTGCCGGGCCAGCCACAGACCCCGGCCGTTCGACGCGTGGATGTCCGGGGGGTGGAAGCCGAGGAAGGGACTCGGCGGGGGGAACCCGCTGTCCTCGACGGCGGCGATCAGCTCGTGCTCGAGCCACAGCCGCAGGCGGAA
>DASRBM010000505.1:0-2458 GCA_035653635.1 Acidimicrobiales bacterium
ACGGGCGGCGACAATTCTGGTGGCGAGAACGGCCCCAAGGGCAATGGCCCGAGCAGCAATGCCACGTTCGGTCTGTGCAATGCCGAGCAGCAGCATTCCTCCAACAGCACACAGCCCAACGCGCGCGCCGGTGTGTTCCCACCGACCTCGACCTGCACGTCGGTGACGCATCCCGGTAACGGCCCCAACGGCGCGGGGAGCGGCAACGGCGGCGGGAACGGGAACCCGAATGCCGGTGGCGGGAACCCGAATGCCGGTGGCGGGAACCCCAATGCCGGTGGCGGGAACCCGAATGCCAGTGGCGGGAACCCCAATGCTGGGAGTGGGAACTCGTGAGCGGCAACTCGCACGCTCCCACCTCCCTGCCTGTCGGGCCGCCCACATCGACGCCGGCGTCGGGCACTGCGCCGGCGGGCACCCCGAGCAGCGGTTCTTCGGGGCACGGCGCGAGCGGCAACACGCCGGCCTCCACCAGACCCTGACCACCAGCGCCCGAACTCCTCACTGATCGCCGGATGCGTTCCGGCTCTCGGCTGCTGCGCGGTCGGCCATCGTCCGTTGCACTGCCGCCCGTGCGCGTTGCACGGTGCGCACGGACGAGACGGGTGCCCATGCGACGCCCGCCACCGGCACCAGGCGGGGCAGCATCCGCCGAGCGATGGCGCCGGCCATGCGGGGCCACAACGACGGGAGCAGACCGCCGTCGCTGCTGACCCGGCCGAGATAGGTCTCGACCAGCACGGCGCGCAGCGTGCTCGGTTCGAAGGCGCCGCCCTGCTCGAGCTCGTAACGGACGTGCGAGGCGACCACGTAGAACTCGACGAGTTCGCCCACGACCGCGATGGCCCCGGCGGCCGATGCAGTCGAGATGGCGACGGGCGGAATCTCGATCTCGAGCAGGCTGGCGATCTCGAGGACGGAGCCTGCCGCGGCGCCGAGGAATCCTGCGGTGCCTGCCGCCGCATAGGCGGCGCGGGCGCTGATGGGAAGGGTGCCGCGGGCGGCGGCCTCGGCCAGGCGGTCGAGCGCGGGCGCCAGTGGTTCCGTGAGACGGTTGAAGAACTCCGGATCGCGCAGGAGCCGACGCGCGTCTCTCGGCCGCCGGATCCGGCGCAGCTCGGCGCCCGCGACCGAGGCCGTGTCGCGGGCCACGTGTCGGACCTCGTCGGGCAGCTGCTCCCACAGCGCCTTGATGCGCTCCGACGGACCGGCCATGGACTCGTAGGCTCGCAGAAATGGCCGGCGAGGGAGAAGCACACGACGCCGTGCGCCGGAGCTACGACGCCGTGGCGCAGACGTACTACGACCGGCTCCGCGACGAGCTCAACGGCAAGCCGCTCGACCGGGCGCTTCTCCGGCTCCTGGCCGAGGATGCCGGGGCGGGCGCCTCGGTGGCCGACGTCGGGTGCGGGCCGGGCCATGTGGCCGCCTGGCTGGCCGGCCTCGGGCAGGGGGCGGTCGGCATCGACCTTTCCCCGTCGATGGTCGAGCTCGGCTGTGCACGCTACCCGGCGGTCGAATTCCGCGTGGGCGACATCCTCGACCTGCCCGCCGCCGACGGCGAGTTCGCCGCTGCCGTCGCGCTGTACGTCCTCATCCATCTCGCCCCCGACGAGCTCTCGCGCGCCGCAGGCGAGCTGTGGCGCGTGCTCCGACCGGGAGGACTGCTGCTCGTTGCCTTCCACGCCGGAGACGAGGTCCGCCACCTCGACGACTGGTGGGAGCACGAGGTCGACCTCGACTTCCGCTTCCTGTCGCTCAGCGATGTCGCCGACGTGCTACGCGACGCAGGCTTCGTGATCGAGGCGAGCCTCGAGCGGCGGCCCTATGTCGGCGAGGCGGATACGCGTCGAGGGTACGTCCTCGCCCGCAGGCCGTCTTTCTCATGACGTGTTTCATCCCCGTCGCCAGGCGACGAGTCCGTGGCGCCCTGCTCCGCGTCGCTTCCGTCGGCGGCGCCGGGCTCCAGAGCCGGTGAGCGGGCGAGGACGATGACGCCTGCGGCCATCACTGCCGCAGCCACCACCGCGCCCACGACGAAGATGCCGGCCCGGGTCGACTCGTGGAAGATCACCACACCCCAGACGATGGCCAGGGCGGGATCGGCCAGGGTGATGCCGGGCTGCGCCACGACGAGCGAACCTGCGTGCAGCGCGTTCTGCATGAGGAACATGCCGGCCAGGCCGGCGGCCACCATCGCGTAGGTCTGCCAGGCGCTGAGTACTCCGATCACACCGCCGCGGAAGGCCGCCGTCATCCCTTTCATGAAGGCTGCCGTGAGTCCGAAGGTCACCCCCGTCGCCACCCCGAGGAGCGCGGCACGCGCCCCGCCGTGTCCCCGCAGGCCTGCGCCCACGATGATCCCGAGCACGGTCACGCTGACGGCGGCGCCGAGCGCCCACGACAGCCCCGGCGCCGCCCCGTTGTTCCCCGCCGTCGGGTCGAGGGCGGCGAGCAG
>DASRBM010000506.1:0-3644 GCA_035653635.1 Acidimicrobiales bacterium
AACTACGACTCCTTCACCTACAACCTGGTGCAGGAGCTGGGTGAGCTGGGCGCCGATCCCGTCGTCTACCGCAACGACGCCATCGACGTGGCCGGGATCCGCGCCCTCAGGGTGGACGGCGTGATCATCTCGCCCGGCCCGGGACGGCCCGAGGACGGCGGCATCAGCATGGTGGCGATCGAGGAGCTGGCCGGTGAGCTCCCCATCCTGGGGGTGTGCCTCGGCCACCAGTGCATCGGCCAGGTCTACGGCGGCACCGTCGGTCCGGCGCCGCAGCTCATGCACGGCAAGACGTCGGCCATCTTCCACCAGGGCACGGGTGTGTTCGCCGAGCTGCCCAACCCGCTCGAGGCCACCCGCTACCACTCCCTCATCGTGGAGCGCGACAGCCTGCCCGAGGTCCTCGAGGTCACCGCCGAGACGGCCGACGGCATCGTCATGGGGGTGCGCCACCGCGAGCTACCGGTCGAAGGGGTGCAGTTCCACCCCGAGTCGATCCTGACGCCGGACGGGCCGCGTCTGCTCGCCAACTTCCTGGCCGAGGCGGGCGCCCGCAGGTAGCTCAGACGAGCAGCAGACGACGCGTGGTCTGCACCGACGTCTGCCCGTGGTGGTGCCCGGCGCCATGGCCGTGCCCGTGCCCGTGTCCGGCGACGTGGCCGTGGCGGAGACCGAACAGCCCCGACGTGGTGGTGGTGGTCGTGGACGTCGTGGACGAGTTGCAGTTCGGGAACCCGCCGTAGGTGATGGTGACGGTGCTGCCCGACGGCACCGAGTTGCCGCCCTGCGGGTTCTGGGAGATGACGACGCCGTTCTGGGTCGGGTCGCTCGTCTTGGTGCAGGTCTCCACCGGCACCAGGTTCGACGACTGGAGCGTGCTCACCGCCTGGGAGGTCGAGTCGCCGACCACGTTGGGGACGGTGACGTTCGGCGGGCCCGTGGAGACCACCAGGTTGACGGTCGTGCCGGCCGGCTGGTTGCTCCCGGCTGGCGGACTCGTGCTGATGACGGCGCCGGCCGCGATGGTGTTCGAGGACTCCTTCGTCTCCGAGCCGCACTGGAAGCCCGACTGGCCGAGCACGTTGCAGGCCGTCGCCACCGTGTCGCCGGTGACGTTGGGCACGGCGTTGCCCGCGGCGGTGGTGGAGGTGTTCTGCTGGGCGGTGAAGAGGGTCACGAGCGCGCCGGGGGCGACCATGGTGTTGCCCGGCGGCTGCTGGGAGCAGACGACGTTGATCTGGGTGCAGTCGGTCGACGGCTGGGTCTGCACCTGCAGGCCGAGCTGCTGCAGATCCTGGGTGGCGGCGGTGACCGAGCGGTTCGTCTCGTCGGGCACCTTCACCTGTCCGCCCTTGCCGCCGGTGATGAGGGTGACGGTCGATCCCTTCGCCACCGAGGTGCCGGCGGCCGGGTTCGTGCGGATGACGGTGGTGTTGGGCTGGTTGCTCGACGGGTCTTCCTGCGTGGTCGACTTGAGCCCGTCGCGACTCAAGGTGGCTTCGGCCTGGCTCACGCTCTGGTTGGTGAGATTGGGCAGGGTGACGTTCCCCGACGACGAGCTCAGGTGCCACCAGCCGAGCGAGTTGCCGAGGAAGAGCAGGACGACGGCCAGCGCGACGAGCAGCAGCACGAGGAGCGCGGCGTAGAGGCCGGTGCGGTTGCGCTCCTCCTCGGCGGCGGCGGCCGCGCCCACGACCGGCAGGGACTGGGTCTGGTAGGCGGAGACGGCCCGCATGGTGGTGGTGGCGCCGACGGCCGACTGCATGCCGGTGGGCGGGTAGGCGGCGGCCACCTGGCGGCCGTCGCGGAAGCGCAGCAGGTCGACCCGCAGGTCGTCACCGGAGGCGTAGCGGTACTCCGGCGACTTGGCCATGCACTTCATGATCACGGCCTCGAGATCGGGCGGAACGGCCGGGTTGATCTCGCGCGGCAGCGGCGGGTGCTCCCGCACGTGCTTGGAGGCGACGGCGACGGGCGTGTCACCGAGGAACGGCGGGCGGCCCGTCACCATCTCGTAGAGGACGACGCCGAGCGAGTAGATGTCGCTGCGGGCGTCGACGCCGACCCCTTCGGCCTGTTCGGGCGAGAAGTAGGTGGCCGTGCCCATCACCGCGCCGGTCTGGGTCAGGCTCTCCTCGGTGTTGACTGCCCGGGCGATGCCGAAGTCGGTGACCTTGACGGTGCCTTCCTCGGTGATGAGGACGTTGCCGGGCTTGACGTCGCGGTGCACCACCCCGTGGCGGTGGGCGTAGGCGAGCGCCGCGGCCACGTCGGCCGCGATCTCCGCGGCGCGGTCGGGATGCAGCGGGCCGGCCGTGCGCAGTATCGAGGACAGGGCCCGTCCGTCCACGTACTCCATGACGATGAAGTAGGTGCCCCCGTCCTCGCCCCAGTCGAAGACGGGGACGATGTTCGGGTGCGACAGGTTGGCGGCGGCCTGCGCCTCGCGACGGAAGCGCTCCACGAACGACCGGTCGACCGACAGCTCGGGGAAGAGGACCTTGAGCGCGACCGGGCGGTCGAGCAGGCGGTCATGGGCCCGGTAGACCTCGGCCATCCCGCCGCGCGCCACGAGGTGGGCAAGCTCGTAACGGCCCGAGAGGACCCGGGGGGACTGGGAGGGCTCCATGGCGAGTCAGAGCCTAGGTGAGCGCGGCCCGCGGGCCGGGGCGGTCGGGGGCACGCGTCAGCCTCCTGGCGCCGGTGGCGGCGCCGTCGTCGTGGTCGTCGGAGGCGGTTGCAGCGTCGCCTCCTCCTGGCGGAGGTTCCGGACGTAGTTCCGCGCCGCCGCGAGCGACGACTCCTGCACGCCCGCCGTCACATGGGGCAGCTCGGCCGCAGGCACCTTGTCGGCCGGGATGCCGGTGCGCTCCACCACCTTGGGATCGATGCCGAGGAACCCGCCGAGGCGGCCTTGGTAGATCTCGACCTGGCCGTTGTGGAGCTGCACGAAGTAGGAGGAGTCCACGTACCAGTGGACGACCGTGTAGCCGCCCACGAAGAGCGCCCCCAGCACCACCACGAACGCGAGCACCCGCAGCGTGACGCGCCGGCTGGCGAAGCGGGCGGACACCTCCGCGGAGCGGCTCCCGAGCGTGCGCATGCCGGCCACTGGGTCGCCGCCCACCCGGCTGAGGAGAGAACCCGAGGACACCGACACCACGCGCTGGTCGCCCACGGCACCGACCACGCCGGTGACGTCGCCGTCGTCGCCCATGCCGGCAGCACCGGTCGCGCCGGCAGCACCGGTCGCGTCGCCGGCAGCGCCCCTGCCGGCCTTCCGTCTGGCCGCGACCGCCCCGACCGAGCCGACGGCGCCGGCAGATCCGGCCCTGGCCGCGGCGCCGCGTGCGGGACCGTTCGACCCGTCGCCGTCGCTCAGCCGTCCGGTCGAGTCGACGACCACCGGCACCACCTCGTCGCCGGCTCCGCCCGCGTCCTCACCCACGAGCACGTCGAGCACGACGACGGTGACGTTGTCGTTGCCACCGTGTTCGTTGGCCATGCGCACGAGGGTGTCGGCCGCCTGCTGCGGATCGGAGGTGGACGAGAGGACGTTCGTGATGCGGTCCTCGGACACCTCGTTGGTGAGGCCGTCGGAGCACAGGAGGTAGCGGTCACCGGCGCCGGGGCGCACCTGCCAC
>DASRBM010000507.1:0-6275 GCA_035653635.1 Acidimicrobiales bacterium
CAGGCATCCCGGGGACCGGGCTGGACTGGGAAGCGGTCTACGGCGGCAGCAATGGCAGCGCAACGTGCGACGACCAGAACAGCTTCGGTGTCGGCTTCTCGAACGTCGACAACTCGAGCCGGCAATACGGCTTTTTCGATATCACCGGCTACTACGGGGGAAGCGCTTCTACGTCGACGATCCTGGGCGACACCATCATCGACGTGCCTGCCTCCCAGAGCGAGACCTTCAACGACGGAACGAGCGAGAACTTCACCGTGACGAACGTGACCGGGCCCGGAGTGGTTCAGTCCTCCGACGGATGGGAGTTCGACCTGGCCGGAGCGACACCTCCCAGCAACAACTGACGACCGGGACGGTCAGAAGGAACCGAAGCGAGGAAGCATGGCGTTCTGTACTCAGTGCGGTATCGCAGCCGGAGCGGATCACCGGTTCTGCAAAGCTTGCGGAGCCGGGCTGCGAGCAGCTCCCCCAGCGGGTCCGCAACACACGAGTGCCGCCGGTGGACAGACGAGCCACACTGTCACGGCAGGTACCTCACAGCCGTGGACGGGACTTGCGGTACCGAGTGCCCCGTCTGCAGCACGGACCGGCAGCGGGTGGGACGGTGCGGCGATCGGCAAGGCCGTGTACGTCGTCGCAGCCGTGTGTGTCGCGATCGCCATTCGTCTGGTCGCCTACACCAGGACGATGATCAACCTCGAGACCGGTCACACGTCGACTTCGTTGCCGTACCTGCCCATCGGCATCGTGCTGTTAATCGTCGGCATCGTCTTGATGGTGGTGGCCCGAACCACTTCGAAGAGTGCCGCTCCCCAGGTGTCCGCGTCGGCGTTCGCTGCCGCTCCGTCCCCGGCTGCGGCCCCGTCGGATGCGTCAACTGCCGCACCGCCGGCTGGGTCTACCCCTTCGGTGCCTCAGCCCTCTTCAACTCCGGGGTTGAAGCCCGGTTGGTACCCCGATCCCAACGGCCGAGCCCGTGAGCGTTACTGGAATGGGCGCCAGTGGACGAACCACACGGCCTGACCTCGACCCGCACGGTGCGAGCGGTCGCGAAGCCTGCCCACCGGGTCGAAACGCGTCCGCTCACCGAGGCAGCCAGGAGCGGGTGCGATCGTCGCCCACGCCCGGTACCCGACCCGGCACCTTCGCCGGATGGGTGGTGAAGCGCGCCGGGTGACCCATCGTCGGCCTGCCGTCGCCGACCACGTCGACGTCCGCCATGACCGTGCCCCGGTGGCGGAAGTGCTCGAGCTCGAGCATCCCGCCCCGGTCGAGCACCGGCGACACCGGAACGTCGTGCTTCTCGAGCACGGTCATCACGTCCGCCAGGGGCTTCGCGGCGATGACGGCGGCCACCTCGGCGTCGAGCTCGCTCTTCCGCGCCACCCGCTCGCCGATCGGGAGTCCGTCGAGCTCCTCGAGGCCCAGGGCGTGGCACAGGCCCGACCAGAACGAGTCCTCGGTGAGCACCCCGACAGCGACCCACTGCTCGTCGGCCGTGCGGTAGGTGCCGTAGCCGGGAAGACCGTTCATCGGCACCTCGGACCCGACCGGGGTGAGCTGGCCGACGGCGCCGTTCCACGTGGCGAGCACGTCGGCGATGCCGACGTCGATGCGCTCCCCCTCTCCTGTGGCCCGGGCTCGGAAGCATCCGGCGACGGTGGCCATGGCGGCCGTCATGCCGGCGCCGAGGTCGCCCACCGGCAGTGAGCCGGACACGGGCTGTCCACCTCGCGGACGCAATACGCCGGCGTAGGCCTGGTAGTTGATGTCGTGGCCCGGCACCTGGGCGAGGGGCCCGTCGGCCCCGTAGCCCGATATGGAGCAGTACACGACGGCCCGGTTCACGGCCCGCACCGCCTGGTAGCCCACGCCGAGGCGATCGGCCACGCCGGGACGGAACCCCTCGAGCACGGCATCGGCACCGGCGGCGAGGCCCAGCACCTCGGCCACGCCCGCTTCGCTCTTCAGGTCGACGTCGATGCTGCGCTTGCCCGCGTTGAGCACGGCGAAGAGCTCCGGGAAGATGCGCATGGGGTCGCCACCCGGAGGCTCCACCTTCACGACGTCGGCGCCCATCTCCACGAGCAACTGCGTGGCGTACGGCACCGGGCGCCAGATCCCGAGGTCGAGGACGCGCAGACCTTCGAGCAGTGCCGGGCTCACCGCGGCCGCCGTCGCATCGGCAAAACATACCGGCCCCTCACTCCGGCCCGCGGTGGGCGGCCGCGGTAGCGTCGACCCGGTCAGAGGAGGTGGCGGATGCCGACCAAAGACGGCTGGCCGGTCGCCGACAGCGACATGCACGTGATGGAGCCGGCCGACCTCTGGCAGCGCTACATCGATCCCGCGTGGGCGCACGCGGCGCCGGTGGGGCTGAGCGACATCGAGCGCGACATGCGGGTCCGGGTCAAGAACGCGGTGCTGCTCCGCCTCGGCCGCACCTCCGCCCGCCCGAAGGGCCGGCCCTGGAACACCGACCAGGACACCGCCTTCGCCCACGCCGAGGAGCGGAACTGGGACGCCAAGTCCCAGGCCATGGCCATGGACATGGAGGGGATCGACTCCACGGTGCTGTTCCCGAGCAGAGGGCTGTTCGTGCTCGCCCTGCAGAGCGCGGAGCACGTCGGGCCCGACGGGATGGACCCCGGGCTGTCGGTCGCCATCGCCCGTGCCTACAACGACTGGATGGCGGACTTCGTCCGCGACACGGAGCGACCGGGCAAGGTCTTCGGGGCCGCCATGATCCCCGCCCACGACATCGGCGCAGCGGTGGACGAGCTCGGGCGCAACGTCGAGCGTGGCTTCCGCGCCGGGTTCCTCGTGCCCGGACTGGTGGACAACAAGCCGTGGCACCACCCGGTCTACGACCCGCTGTGGCGCGAGGCCGAACGTCTCGGCGTGCCGGTCTGCTTCCACGGTGGCGGCACCACCTACCTGAAGCCCGACTTCGCCTTCAGTGAGCACCTCGACAAGCTCATGCTATGGCACGCGTTCAACCAGCCGCTCGGGATCATGTTCGTGACCACGTGCTTCACGTCCGGGGGGATCCTGGAGCGCTTCCCGCAGTTGCGGGTCGGGCTCCTCGAGGGCAACTGCTCGTGGGCGCCGTTCATGATGTACCGCCTCGACGAGCACTGGGAATGGACGGGCAGATACGAAGCGCCCGAGCTGCAGATGGCGCCGTCGCGCTATTTCCTGCGCAACTGCTTCGTGTCCTGCGAGGCCGACGAGGCGGTCGCCACGCACTACTTCGAGGACTTCGGCGACGACAACGTCGTCTTCTCCACCGACTATCCCCACGCCGACTCCAAGTTCCCGCGTGCCACCGAGTCGTTCCTGGGACTGCCCTTCGCGGAGTCCACCAAGCGGAAGCTCTTGTGGGACAACTACTGCAGGCTCTACGACATCCCCCCGGAGGTCTGACGTGGCGACGGACGACGACAGGCGGCAGGCGGGCCGCGAGATCCAGCGACAGCTGTGGGGGGACAGGGCCGCCGACGCGCCGCACCCGGCCACGCCGGCGGGAAAGCTGGCGCCGGACTACTTCGACCTGGTTCGCCGCTACTGCTTCGGCGACATCTGGGCCCGTCCCGGGCTGGCCGTGCGCGACCGTTCCATGATCACCGTCGCCGTGCTCGCGGCGCTGGGCCGCCACGAGGAGCTGAAGGCGCATCTGGCCGGGGCGCGCAACGTCGGCCTGTCGCGCGACGAGTTGATCGAGGTGCTCATGCACGTGGGCGTCTACGCCGGCATCCCCGCCGGCGTGTCGGCGCTCACGGCCGCTGCCGACGTGCTCGGGGACGCCTGAGCCGGCGGGTCAGCCGCCGGCCGGCGGGTCTGACGGACGCAGCTCCAGCCGCACGCCGGCCAGCCGCTCGGTCACCTCGACGAGGTCGTTGATGTCGAGGGCGCCGAGCCCGTTGGCGGTGGCGAAGTCGAGCACCTCGCGCAGCGCCGACGCGAGCGGCATCGGCGCGCCGACCGCACGCCCGGTCTCGACCATGAGCCCGGCGTCCTTGGCGGCCAGTGCGAGCGTGAATTCGGGCGGCCGTCCCCGGGTGCCGATGCCGTCGACCCTGCTGTTCAGGTACGGCGTCGCCCCGCCCGCCACGCGGAGCATGTCCACGAGCGTGCGGAGGTCGACCCCACTCTTCTCGGCCAGTGCCAGGGACTCGAGCGTCACCCACATCGACGCGAAGGCGTGCAGCGAGTTGGCGAGCTTGCCCACGTTGCCGCTGCCGAGCGGGCCCATGCGGAACGTGCCGCGTCCCAGTGCATGGAGCAACGGGGCGACCCGCTCGAAGGCGGCGTCGTCGTCGCATCCCACCATGAAGACGAGCTGACGGTTCCGCGCCCCGGGAGCACCGCCGGTGAGCGGCGCCTCCACCAACTGCGCACCGGCCGCCGCCACCCGCCTCCCCATGGCCCGGACGACCGCCGGGGAGTTGGTGGTCAGGTCGACGAGCACCTTGCCCGAACCGGCAGAGGCCGCGGCCGCGAGCCACTCCTCGGTCACCGCCTCCATCACCTCCGGCGTGGGCAGCGACAGGAAGGTGACCGCGGCCGCCTCGGCGACTTCGCCCACCGAGGTCACCGCCTCGGCACCCGACTCCACCAGGCCGGCCACCTTGGCCGGATCGACGTCGAGGACGGTCAGCCGGTGCCCGTCGGCCAACAGGTTCGCCGCCAGGGCCCCGCCGATGTTGCCGAGTCCGACGAAGCCGACGTCGTCGGCGGTGGCGGCCGTCGCCATTCGTCAGGCGGTCGGTGAGGCGTCGATCAGAGCGGGATCGACCGGATCAGAGCTTGGGCAGGATCTGCTGGGCCAGCGCCTGCACCTGGGCCAGGGACGCCGGCGCGGTGACGAGGAGCTCGGTGCTGCCCTTCAGGACCACGAGGGTGTTGTTCGTGTACTGGCCACTGCCGATACTCGAGCTGTAGGCGGCGTCGCCGATCCCCGACACGCTCTGCGTCGGTTCCCCGTGCTGGTCGAACTGCGAACGGTCGGACGTGAACGACGACTGGGTCATCCCCGTCTGGAAGCGCACGATCACGGTGGCGACCGGGCTCGTGGACTTGTAGGTGCACACCGTCACCGGACCGTTCACCGTCGACGACGGATCGCCCACGGTCGTGCCCAGCGCACTGTTCACCTCGGACGCGGGCACGTCGCTGCACGACGCCGCGCCCCCGCCCGACGACCGGGAGCTCGTCGTCGACGACGAGCTGCTCGACGAGCTCGAGGCGGACGGGGTGCTCGAGCTCGAGCAGCCCGACAGGGCGGACGCGGCCGCCACGGTCCCGGCCAGGAGCAGGCCGGCGCCGAGGCGCGGGGGGCGGAGGAGGGTGCGCACGGGCCGACAAGTTAGACGGACCGCAACTCCCGTGCCCTGTTGCACGCACCAAAGAAGGCAGCGGGAAAATGGTCCACACGACTCATTGACCCTTCTGCCCCACCCCCGTACCCTGGCGCGGGCTCAACGCGTGGGGTGCGCATGAACAAGTCGGCCGTCTCCGGCCGCCGGTCTCGCCGGTGGCACCGTTCCCTTCTTCTCCGCAGCGCCGGGGCTGCGTCCGGCCTCCTCCTCGTCCTGGCGACGAGCGAGCTGGTCGTGCCGGGCGCCGGTGCACTGCCTCCGCAGGCGGGTCCGTGCGCCAACACGGCCACGACCCGGGTCGGCAACAAGGGTGGCATCGTCCCGCCCCGGCCGACGCCGGGCAAGGGCCAGAGCTGTGCCAGCTCGTCGTCGGCACCGGGCGGTGCCGCTTCCACGACGCCGCCGGCGAGCGGTTACAGCGGTTCCCCGCCGCTCATCAACCACGCCGGCCCCGTCCTCGCCGCCACCGGGACGCTCACCGTGGTGCCCGTGTTCTGGGCCGCGCCGGGCTTCTCGTTCCCGAACAACTACCAGGCGCTCGTGACGCAGTTCGTGACCGACGCGGTGCACGACAACACGCTCGGCACCGACGTGTTCTCAGTGCTGAACCAGTACACGGATCCGTCGGGTCATCACATCTCGACGTCCAACTTCGCCCTCGGATCGGCGATAACCGACACGGATGCCCTGCCGCCGGGCGCCTGCACCCCCGACAGCGGCACCGTCTACACCGACGGCACCGGCTACAAGGCGTGCATCGACGACGTGCAGTTGCAGAACGAGCTGTCGGCGGTGATGGCGGCCCGCTCCCTGTCGAGCGGCGCCGGTGACGTGTATCTCATCTTCCTCCCGAAGGCCGTCGAGTCGTGCTTCGGCACGGCCAACGACGCC
>DASRBM010000508.1:0-2037 GCA_035653635.1 Acidimicrobiales bacterium
CAGCACGCCGGCCACGCCGACATCATCCGCGAGAGCATCGACGGCCAGAAGACGATGGGCTGACGCGCCGCGCTCGCCGCGTCGTACGGAGCGCGGATCACGTCCGGACCTACGGGGTGCCGGGAGCACTCGAACGGACGAGTTGCTCCACCGTGCTCACCGGCGGCCACGGGGTGGTGCCCGCGGCGGGTGACGTGGCGGTCGCCCCCGGCGCGCGCGTCGGCACCTGGGCAGGAGGACGGCTCACGGACGCATCGGGCCCGTAGGTGGCGGCGGTGATGGCGGCGATCACGCCCACGGGGAGGGCCAGCGACCGGAGCAGGTGACTGGCGACCGGCACGGCCTGGCCGGTACCCGGGGGCTCCCGGGGGGCACCGCAAGACCCGGACAACGAGGTCGGCGGCAACGGCGATGTCGCAGACTCTTTGCCGATCGTTGCGCATCCTTGGGTTCCAATCGCCGGCCGGGGGCGCGCACGATGCCGGGTCACGGAACGATCCGCCCAAGGAGGCGCCATGCGCACGTTGAGCGGCACCGACTCGATGTTCCTGTCCCTCGAATCGCCGACCAACCTCTTCCAGGTGGCGGCGCTCACGGTGCTCGACCCGTCCACCGCCCCACCGGGCACGCCACCGCCGCACGAGGCGCTTCGGCGGGTCATCGAGGACCGCCTCGACCGGCTGGGACCGCTGTGCCGGGTGTACGCCGGCGCGCCGGCGGGCGTGGACCACGGCCGTTGGGTCGACCGCCGACCCGATCTCGACCACCACGTCCGCCGTGGCGCGCTGCCGGCGCCCGGCTCCGAACGCGAGCTCACGGCGATGGCGGCCGAGCTGCTCGCGCGCCCGCTCGACCGCCGACGGCCTCTGTGGGAGATCCACGTCGTGGAGGGGCTCGAGGGAGGACTCGTGGCGGGCATCGCCAAGCTCCATCACTCGATCGTGGACGGCGTCGCCGGCATCGAGGTCACCGCCGAACTGATGGACCTGGCGCCGACGGCACCGCCCCCGCGGCCTGCGCTGTCCGCGGTCGACGACGAAGCCGCACCCGGGCTGCCGACCGTACTGGGCCAAGCCGTCGCCCACGCGGCACGTCGGGTGGCACCGGCGAGCCGGCTGTCGCTTCGTATGGCGACAGCTGCGTTGACGCTGCGGACGCGCAACCGACATGTGGACGCCGTGCCGCCGGCGCCCTTCTCGGCGCCGCGCACAGCGCTCGCGGCGCGCGTGGGCCGGCGACGCTCGGTCGGGCTCGCACACGTGGACCGCGCCGACGTGGAGCAGGTGCGCGACGCGACCGGTGTCAGTGTCAACGACGTCATCCTCCACCTCGCCGGCAGCGCGCTGCGGACGCAGCTCCGGGCGCGTGGGGAATTGCCGGAGCGCCCACTCGTCGCCTTCGTGCCGAAGTCCACGCGCACGGCGTCGGACACGCTCGACACCGGAGTCAACCGCCTGTCGGGCATGCTCGTCTCCCTCGCCACCGACGTCGAGGATCCCGTGGCGCGACTGTGCGCCATCGCCGAGAGTGCGTCGTCGGCCAAGGACCAGGAGCGGATGCTCGGCGAGGACCTTTTCGGCGAACTGGCCGAGCTGGTGCCACCGGCGCTCCTCGCTCCCGGCGCCGAGCTCGCGAGGCGCGTCGGCCTCACCACCCGCCGCCCACCCTTCACCGTGGTCGTCTCGAGCTTCCCCGGATCGCCGGTGCCGCTCTACTGCGCCGGCGCCGAGCTCGTCGCCTACCACCCCTTCGGACCGGTGGTGGACGGCGCCGCACTCAATGTCACGGCCACGTCCTATCGGGACCGCATCGCGTTCGGTCTCCTCGGTGGCGAGAGCGTCCCGCCGCCACAGGTGGACCGGCTCGGACGCCTCCTACAGGAGTCGATGACCGAGCTCGCCAAGGCGGTGGCGAACGGCCGGCGGAGCCGGCGACCCACCGTCGAAGCGCGGGAGGCGAGGGGAGCGCTCGCCCGTCGGTCGCCCCCCGCGCCCTGACCGGCGGGAGAACCCCAACCCCTCCCCGGCTGGCAGATCG
>DASRBM010000509.1:0-2465 GCA_035653635.1 Acidimicrobiales bacterium
GGGAGGCCGGGGCACCCGCCTGGTTCGAACTGCGCACACCGGAGTTCGATCGTGCCGTGGCCTTCTACCGGGCCGTGTTCGGCTGGGACACCGAGGACCTCCCCGGAGACCACGACATCCGCTACACGACCATGCGGCACCCCGACGCACCCATGGCCGGCATCTTCGGCGATCCCGAACCCGCGGCCCGCTCGTCGTGGGCGGTGTACTTCGCGGTGGCCGAAGTGGACGGCGCCCTCGAGACGGTCACGAAGCTCGGCGGCACCGCCGACACTCCGTTCGACAGCCCCTACGGGCGCATGGCGGCCGTGACCGATCCTTACGGTGCGGCCTTCCGGATCGTGGCCGCCTCCGGCTGAGCCGGCGGCCGTCGACGACCCCGGGACTAGAAGATCCCGAAGCGGATGGTCGAGGCGAGCCCGAAGCCGAGGCAGTAGACGGCGAAGGGGACGAGCGTCCGCGTCTTGAAATACCGGCTCAGGAAGAGCACGGCGAACAGCGAGGTGGCGACCGCCGCGAGGCTGCCGGCGATGGCCTGGCCACGGATGCCGTTGCCCAGCGTGCCGGTCAGGTCGGGCACCTTCAGGATCCCGGCGGCGAAGATCACCGGCGTCGAGAGCAGGAACGAGAATCGCAGCGCGTTCTCGTTGTCGAGGCCGCGGAACAGACCGCCGACCATGGCGACGCCCTCGCGGCTGATGCCGGCCAGAAGGGCGAGGGCCTGGGACGCCCCGATGATGGCGGCACTCGGCACACCGATGCGCGACAGCGCGTGCTCGGCCTCGGCGTCCATGGGGACGATGCCTTCGTCGCGTCGGCGACGTCGTGCCGTTTCAGGGGCTCCTGCTGTGGGGGATCCCGCCATGGTGGGGGAGGCCGCTCCACCGACGGCGAGCGCATGCCGCTCGTTGCGCCGGCGGTAGAACTCGCCGGCGAACAGGATGACGCCGTTCGCCATGAGGAACAGCGCGGCGGCGAGCGGCTTGGCGAACAGGACCCGGAAATCGTGTTCGAAGGCGATGCCGAGCAATCCGACGGGCACGGTGGCCACGATGATCAGCCACGCCAGGCGCTCGGAGTCGCTCACCACCCGCCGGCGTCCGAGCGAGCTGAAGAACCCGCCGATGAGCCGCAGCCACTCCCGGATGTAGAAGCCGATGAGCACGACCGCGGTGGCGAGGTGGAGTCCGACGACGAAGGCGAGGTAGGGGCTGTCCTTCTGCGACTCCTGCTGTACCAGGGTGGCCCATGTACCGCCGATCCACGACGGGACGAGAACGGTGTGACCGAGGCTCGACACCGGGAAGAGCTCGGAGATGCCCTGCAGCAGACCGATGGCGATCGCCTGCACGAAATTCATGTGGTAGATCGCCGTGCTCACCATGGCGGGCGCCGCCCTTCCTGCCGCTTCACGAGACGGGCAATGTAGCGCACGGCCCGCGTCGTTCCGTGGCTCGGGCGGGGGGACGACGGGCTGGCGCGCGCCGTCCCCGTACCGGATGACGAGCGCATGAAGACCGTGTGACGTTCCGGTGTCGTTCCGCCGCCGGGGACGCCCTCCCGGTAGCCTCTGCCCGCCGGCCGAGGTCGTCGACGGCGGAGGAGAGCGCACTGTGGCCGCATCGACGTGGGACCCCACGCAGTACAACCGCTTCGCCGCCGAGCGCTCGGCCCCGTTCTGGGACCTCGCCGGGCTCCTGCACACCGTCGACGGTCCCACCCTCGTCGACATGGGATGTGGCGACGGCGCGCTCACCGCCGCACTGCACGAGCGGCTGGGAGCGAGCCGCACGCTCGGCATCGACTCCTCCCCGGCCATGCTGGCCGAGACGAAGGCGGTGGCGACCGCGTCCTGCACCTTCGCCGAGGGCGACATCGCGAACGGGCCCCCGGGGACCTTCGACGTCGTGCTCTCGAACGCGGCGCTGCACTGGGTGCCGGATCACGCGGTTGTGCTGCGCCGCTGGGTCGACGCCCTCACCCCCGGGGGCCAGCTGGCCGTACAGGTACCGGCCAACTGGGACCACCCGTCGCACGTGGTGTCGCGCGAGCTCGGGGCGGAGCTGCTCGGGCCCGACGCACCACCCGACCCGGTCGCCGAGCACGTGCTCGCGCCCGAGCGCTACGCCGAGCTCCTCCACGAGCTCGGACTGGTCGAGCAGCACGTGCGCCTGCAGGTCTACGGCCACCTGCTGCCCAGCCCCGCGGAGGTCGTGGAGTGGGTGAAAGGGACATCGCTCACCCGGTTCAAGAGCGTGCTCTCGGCCGAGGACTTCGACGGGTTCGTGGAGGAGTACCGGCGCCGGCTGCTGGCGGTGCTCGGAGCGCCGGAGCCGTTCTTCTACCCCTTCAAGCGCATCCTCTTCTGGGGCCGACTGGCGGCCGGTTGAGGCGTCGTTAGGCTCAGCACCGACGGACCCTCCCGACGAGGCGGACAGGAGACAGGACGTGCCCATCACCCTTCG
>DASRBM010000510.1:0-7654 GCA_035653635.1 Acidimicrobiales bacterium
GACATCCTGGTCAACAACGCCGGCATGTGCGACGACGGGTTCGTCGAGGACCAGTCCCTCGAAGACCTGACGGCCGTCGTCGACGTCAACCTGGTCAGCATCCTCGACCTGTGTCGTCTCGCGGCCCCGCTCCTGCTGTCCTCACCGGCGGCCACCGTCGTCAACGTGGCGTCGATGTACGGGATCGTCGCGTCCCGAGGCCCGATGCTCGCGTACAACGCCACGAAGGGCGCCGTCGTGAACCTGACGAGGAACCTGGCAGCCCAGTGGGGCACGCGCGGGGTGCGGGTGAACGCCCTCGCTCCCGGCTACTTCCCGAGCGAGATGACCGGCCAGCTCGGTGACGAGGCCTTCCGCAGCTGGATCAGCGAGCGCACCCTTCTCGGCCGGGTGCCCGCAATCGAGGAGATCGACGGGCCGTTCCTCTTCCTGGCCAGCGATGCGTCGAGCTACATGACCGGCCAGGCCCTCGTGATCGACGGCGGCTGGACCGCCATCTGACGGCCCCCCGAGGAGCTCGGGTCGCCCTCGGGCGGTGCTTCGGCCGAGCTGGTCGTCGCCGCTCAGGCGGGGCGGTATCCGCCGTCCTGCGCGCTGACCGCGGCGGAATGGGGGTCCGGATCCGCGCACACCTCGCATTCGGCCTCCAAGGTGGCGTGACCGATGTCGAAACGCTCGGACAGGCGTCGCTTCACCTGCTCCACGACCTCCTGGGCCTGTTCCAGCGTGGGATGACCGGTGAGGACGAGGTGCGCCGACAGCAGCAACACGTCGGAGGACAGGCTCCAGATGTGGAGGTCGTGGACCTCGCCGACGGCGACCCCGTCACACATCACCGCCTCCACCTCGTGGACGTCGAGGCCCTTCGGTGTGGACTCGAGCAGCACGTCGGCGACCTCACGCACGAGCCCGGTCGCCCGGTACCCGATGATGACAGCGACGACGAGCGCCACCGCCGGGTCGAGCCAGTACAGCCCTCCGGTGACAAGGATCACCAGTCCGGTGATGGCGACGCACACGCCCGTGAGGGCGTCGGCCGTGGTGTCGAGCAGGATTGCCCTGACGTTCAGATCGTCGTCACCACGGAGGACGAGCACGCCGATGAACATGACGCCGGCGGCGAGGGCGCTGATAACGATCACCGCTCCCCCGTGGACCTTGGGCGCACCGTGCACCAGGCGCTCGATGGCGGCGACCACGACCACCGTCATGGCGGCGACGACCAGCGCCGCGTTCACCAGGGCGGCGAGGATCGTCGACCGTTCGTATCCGTAGGACCGGCGGGTCGTGGGCGTCCTGTGCGCCAGCCGGACGGTGAACAGCGACAGGGCGATCGCCAGGGCATCGGCCAGATAGTCACCGGCGGCCGAGAGGACTCCGAGGGAATGGGCGACGAGCCCGACGACGACGAGCCCGGCCAGCAGGAGGGCGTTGAGGCCGAAGACGACGACGAGTCGCCGTTCCCTGGACATGCGCACAAGCGTAGGCGCTGATGAAGGCGATGCGTCAGCCCGCGCGCGGCACGTGCAGGCAGGGTCGGTAGGTCAGCTCCTGGATGTCGCCGTCGAGCGTCCGGCTCTCGAGCAGCTCCAGGTCGAAGTCGGGCGCACCGTGGAAGACCGGGTCGGATCCTGTCCGACCGGTGACGACCGGGAAGATCGTCACCTGCACGCGGTCGACGAGCCCCGCGGCCATGAGGGCGCGGTTCATCGACAGGCTGCCGTGCGATCGCAACGGGATGTCGGACTCCTGCTTCAGCCGCGCCACGACGTCGACGGCGTCGCCGCGCGCCACCACCGCGTCCGGCCAATCGAGCGGTTCGTCCAAGGTGGTCGAGACCACGGTCGTGGGGAGACTCCGCATGCGGGTGACCCAGGGATCGAGCACCTCCGGATTCAGGTCCGTCGACGAGAAGAACCGCTCGAACAAACGGTAGGTGTCGGCCCCGATCACCAGGCGCTGGTCCCCGCCGTGCAGAGCGAGGCGGTGCTCGAGCAGCTCAGGTCCCTGCTTGCCCCAGTAGCCACCCCAGTCGCCGCCGGCAGAGCCGTAGCCGTCCAGGCTGGAGAACACGTCGAATGTGTAGACGGCGGTCATGGTCCGCTCCTCGGCTCGGAATTGCCCACTGTCGAATAGGACGGACGAACGGGCCGAAAGTCATCGGGCGTGCGTTTCGGTCCGGCCTACCTCGGGTTCTGCGCGTCTGCCACGCGGGTAGAAGACGGGTACGGACGTTCCCGCCGTCCACGTCCCCGACTGGAGTCCCCCATGAAGGCTGTCGTCTACCGCGGTCCTCGTCAGATCGTCGTCGAAGAGCGTGCCGACCCGACGATCCAGGGCCCACTCGATGCGATCGTCCGCATCACCACGACCAACATCTGCGGCTCCGATCTGCACATGTACGAAGGCCGGGCGGACGTCGAGGAGGGAAAGATCCTCGGCCACGAGAACATGGGCATCGTCGAGGCCGTGGGCGACGGGATCGAACGCATCCAGGTCGGCGACCGGGTCTCGGTGCCGTTCAACATCGCCTGCGGCACCTGCAGGAACTGCGCCCAGGGTTGGACCTCGTTCTGCCTGCGGGTGAATCCCCAGGAGGGCATGGACGGAGCCGCTTACGGCTACGCCAACATGGGTCCGTACGACGGTGGCCAGGCCGAGTACCTGCGCGTGCCCTATGCCGACTTCAACCTGTTGAAGCTCCCCGAGGGCAACGAGCACGAGACGGATTTCACCATGCTGAGCGACATCTTCCCCACGGGCTACCACGGGTGCGCCCTGGCCGACGTGGGGCCCGGCCACGACGTGGCCGTCTTCGGCGCCGGCCCGGTGGGGCTCATGGCGGCGCACAGTGCTTTCATCCTGGGGGCGGCCCGGGTCTTCGTGGTCGACAAGGAACCCGATCGGTTGGCACTCGCCGGCAAGATCGGCGCCCAGGCGGTCAACCTGGCCGACGGCGACCCGGTCGAGCAGATCGTGGAGGCCACGCACGGTCGCGGCGTGGACAGAGGCGTGGAGGCGGTGGGTTACCAGGCGCACGACCCGACCGGCCAGGAGCATCCCGAAATGGTCCTCGACAATCTGGTGCAGGTCGTGCGCAGCACCGGCGCCATCGGCGTCGTCGGCGTCTACATGCCCGAGGACCCGGGCGCGGCCAACGATCTCGCCAAGCAAGGGCGCTACGCCTTCGACTACGGGACCTTCTTCACGAAGGGACAGCGCATGGGGACCGGCCAGTGTCCGGTCGCCCGCTACAACCGCCACCTCCGGGACCTGATCGTGGCCGGGCGCGCGTCGCCCTCGTTCATCGTCTCCCACGAGGTGTCCCTCGACGAGGCCCCCGAGGCCTACGAGCGCTTCGACAAGCGGATCGACGGATACACGAAGGTCCTGCTTCACCCGGCGGCCTGAGGACCGACGAACCGTCGCATGGCGATCCGCACGCCGAATCCGTCGTCGCCGATCGCCGTCTCGTGCCGGCGCACGGCGAGGAGGCCGGGCCCGAGCTCGTCGGTCTCCCGGAACCCGAGGCGAGCGTAGAACGGCGCATTCCACGCCACGTCCCGGAACGTGGTGAGCGTCACGCTTGGCAGCCCCTGCTGACGCGCCCAATCGCACACCGCCTCCACGAGAGCGGTGCCTCGACCCTGGCGACCGGCGGATGGCAACACGGAGAGCTGCCAGAGGTGGGCCTCTCCGTCCACGACGGTGAGGCAGGCGAACCCGACCGGCGGTGATCCCGACACGAACACGGCCGCTGCCTCAGCGAGCTGATCGTCCTGGAGCGAGGATGCGAGCGGTCCGATCCCCACCTGTGCGAACAGCTGGTCGGATGCGGCCTCGATCTGCCGCAGCAACGGATACTCGCTCGGCCGGGCCGTGCGTATCCCGGGATCCGGCGCTGACGGATCGACCACGGCCCCAGAGTACGACCGGCGGGAACCGGTCCCTCAGGGACGGCGGGGTTACAGCTGCTCGGCCGAATGGAATTGCGGAGGAGGATCCTGCGGGGGGCCTTCGAGCACCGCCTGCTCGGCGGTGGCCGCCAGCTCCGCCTGCAGCACGCGAATCTCCGACTGCAGACGTTCGGCGTCCGCCGCCCGGCCCTGTACCGAGGCACGGGTCCGCTGCTCCATGAGTTCCTCGATCTGGAGCTCCACCCCCATCGCGTGGTCAACCGCTGAAACGTGGTTCACGGAGTGGATCTACCCGCCGCGCCGACCGGCCACGCTTGCGCCGGCCGGCGCGTGGCACTCGCCGTTGCGCTGTCAGTCCCGCCGGCGGATCATGCAGTCCGCCGCACGGGCGGCGAGCGCCATGATCGTGAGCGCGGGATTGGCCGCGCCTTGTGTGGGCAGCACGCTTCCGTCCACCACGAAGAGGTTCGGCACGGCGAAGGTCCGGAGCTCGGAGTCCACCACCCCGGTCCGCTCGCTTTCGCCCATCCGGCAGCCGCCGACGAGGTGCGCGTAGCGTTCGATCGACAGCGTGTCGTCCGCGCCGGCGGCGTCGAGGATCGCCTCCATCTTCTCCTTGGCCGCGCCCATCATGGCCCGGTCGTTGTCGCACTGGCTGTAGAGGAACTTCGCCACCGGTAAGCCGTAGCGGTCGGTCTCGTCGGCGAGGATCACCCGGTTGTGGGGCAAGGGCAGGAACTCGCACAGCGTGCCGAGCACGGCCCAGTGGACGTAGTCGCGCATGTACTCGCGCAGCACGTGACCCCAGTGTCCTTCGGCCGCCACGTGCTCGGCCCACGCGATCGGGAGCGGCGCCACCGTCTGGAGCGAGAAGCCGCGGGCGAAATCGTTGTTCGGATCGGTCTCGTAGAACGCCTCGGTCGAGGCACCGGGCGGCGGCGTCTTGTACATCCGCACCTCGTGCTCGAAGCGACCCGCCACCTGCACCGCGCCCTGCACCATGACGCATCGGCCGACGAGCCCGTGGTCGTTGCACAGCCCGTCGGGGAACCGCGCATCGGCCGAGTTGAGCAGTAGCCGGGGCGTCTCGATCGAATAGCCTGCGACGGCCACCGCCCTGGCCCGCTGGAAGCGGGGCCGGCCGTCGCGGAAGTACTCCACGCCCCGGGCCCGCCCGTCCTCGCCGAGCACCACCCGGCTCACCATCGAGTCCGCCCGGACCTCCGCTCCATGGGCCAGGGCGTCGGGCACGTGGGTGATGAGGGGCGACGCCTTGGCGTTGACCTTGCACCCCTGCAGGCAGAAGCCCCGGTAGATGCAGTGCGGGCGGTTGCCGAAGCGGCCGTTCGTGATGGCGACGGGACCCACCCGGACGTCGATGCCAAGACGGTGACAACCGAGCACGAACAACTCGCCGTCGACACCGAGCGGGTGCGGCGAGTGCGGGTACGAGTGCGGCTTGCCCCAGGGCCAGTGCTGGCCGGCCACGGGGAGCTCCTCCTCCATGGCGACGTAGTAGGGCTCGAGATCCTCATAGGAGATCGGCCAGTCGACGCCGACGCCGTCCTGGCTCGCCGTGCGGAAGTCCGACGGGTGCAGGCGCGGCGCGTACCCGGCGAAGTGCACCATGGAGCCCCCGACCCCACGTCCGGAGTTGTTGTTCCCGAGGGGGACCGGATCCGTGCCGCCGATGACGCGGGGGTCGGTCCAGTAGAGGTGATGCGACCCGGCCTCGTCGCTCACCCAGTCCGCATCGGGGTCCCAGAACGGTCCCGCGTCGAAGGCGACGACCTTCCAGCCCGCCCGGGCCAGGCGCTGGGTGAGCACGCCGCCGCCGGCCCCGCAGCCCACGACGGCGAGGTCGACCTCCTCGGTGTCGTCGTACCTCCGCATGTCGGCCCTGAGCCGGTGATTGGTGCGCGTCCCGTCGTTGGGCAGCAACCAGGCGGACTCGTTGCGGGCCCGCACCCGGTTCATCTCTGCCGCTCCTTGGCCGCGGCCAGGCGGTTCGCCCAGCGGACCGGGTCGAGGGCGTCGACCGAGTGCACCTCCCAGGGCTCCACCGCCGCGGAGAGGCTGTGGGCCTTGTACCCACGCGGATAGGCGGGGCCGCCGAACCCGATCTCGTTCCACACGAGCGGATGGCTGTAGAAGATGCTGCACAGGTCGCTCATCCAGCGCGACCACACCTTCGACGCCGGCAGGCCGTGCCAGTCGCCGTCGGTCGTCCGGATCTCCTCGAGCATCTGGCGCTGGGTACCGGCGTCGAGCTCGGCGAAGGCCACCCCCTTTCGCTTGCGGGCGTCCTCCTCGAGCGCGTGCACGCTCTGGCGCCACACCTCCCAGTCCTCGGGCATGTCGTCGTGGCGGTAGCCGGGACCGACGTGCTCGGTGAGCTTGGCGTCGAGCTGCTCCACGACGTGGCACTCGGGCGCCTCTTCGAGACCGAGGAGCCGCTCCACGAGCGGCCGGACGACCGCTTCTTCGTCAGGTGTGAAGAAGCGCAGCGCCGGTGGCGGACCCAGCCGTCGCAGGACGACGCCCTTCGTGACGTCGTCCCATCTGTCGGCCTGACCGAGGACGTCGTAGCCGGGGAACTTCTCGCTCACGGGCGCTCGTCCTCCCGGCGCAGCAGCGAGGCGAGAAGACCCATGCCGCCGACCATGGAGAAGAGGAGCGGGGCGAACAGCGGCGGCCCCATCTCGACGTTGTACCGGGCGAGGCCCCAGCCCCCGGGTCGTTGAGCGATGCCGCGGACGTGCAGGTACGTCCCCTGGAGGCCGTTGGCGGCCACCACCCCCGACACGAGCGGGAGCACCGTCTTGGCCAGACGGTGGCTGAACACCCCGCACACGCCGGCCACGGCGGCCACCGGGGTGAGGGCGACCGGCAGCCACATCATGCGGTTCGAGAAGCTGGCCGAGTCGTGCTCGAGCCAGATCTCCGCCCCCGTCACGACCGCCGACACGGCGGTGAGGGCGGACAGCGCCTGCTCGAAACGCCCGTGCTCCACCTCCTTGACGAAGTGGTCGATGCCCTTCGTCGTGCGCGTCAGGCGCGTCGTGCGTCTCTTCAGCAGTGCCACCTCGGCCTCTTCTCTCTCGCCCTCACGCCGCCCATCGCCTGGCGTCGCGTTCCTTCAGCTCAAGTCCCATACCCGGACGGTCACGATCCGGGCGCAGCACGCCGCCGGGTTCGGGCTCGAGCACCCCGTCGAAGAGCAGCTGCTCGATGCGCACGTGGTCGTGGAAGTACTCGAGATGGCGGAAGCGGGCCACGGCCGTGCCCACCTGGGCGCTCACCTGGGGGGCGCAATGGGCCGACACGTCGATGCAGTGCGCCTCGGCCAGAGCGGCCGCGCCGAGGAAGCCGGTGATCCCGCCACAGCGGGTCACGTCCACCTGCAGGCAGTCGACGGCGCCGCCCTCGAGCCAGCGCCGGAAGTCGAAGAGGTCCCAGCCGTACTCGCCGGCGGCCACGTCCATCCCACCCGGCGCCCGGTCGCGCACGAGGCGCAACCCTTCCACGTCGTCGGAGCTCACCGGTTCCTCGAACCAGCGCACGCCGTGGTCGCCGTAGACGGCCGCCCATTCGAGCGCCTGGGCCCGGCCGTAGGCCCCGTTGGCGTCCACGAACAGCTCCACGTCGTCGCCGACGGCAGACCGCGCCACCGCCAGGCGGTGGCGGTCGGCACTCGGGTGCCGGCCCACCTTCATCTTCACCCGCGGGATGCCGGC
>DASRBM010000511.1:0-3109 GCA_035653635.1 Acidimicrobiales bacterium
CACGAGGAAGGCCGTGACCCCGCGTAGGAGCTCGATGAGGGCGAAGACGCGCTGGAGCTGGTTCGACCGGAGCGAGAAGCCGGCCATGAACAGCGCCGGCGACACCGACGCCCCGACACCGATCCCGAGGAGACCGGTACCGACTGCCACCATCGGCGATCCGGAGGTGGCCCAGACCAGGAAGATGGCGGCCGAGGCGATGATGCAGCCCATCCCCGAGAAGGCGAGGACGGTGACGTAGCGGATGGCGAACAAGGCGCCGAAGATGCCTGCCACGACCGCCGCTCCGAGGAACTCGGGCAGGAAGAGCAGTGCCGTCTCCCCAGGCGTGCTGGCGGTCTTGAGCGCGGTGAGGACCAGCTCCATGAGACCGAAGCCGGCGGCGCTGGCGAAGAGCGCCAAGGTGATGCCGACGACCGGGATCGTCGTGGCGAAGGCCCGCACCGGCATGAGCGGATCCCGGGCCCGGTACTGGTGGACCACCAGGGCGATCACGAGGACGAAGCCGCCGACCAGCGGGACGAGGGTCTTCATGTCGAGCATCCCGAAGGCCTGGAGGGCACCGGCGCCGTAGAAGGCGGCGCCGCTGCCGACGACGGCCAGGGTCAGGGCGTTGAGGTCCCAGGGGGCGCTCTTGTCCGCCGGCGGGTCGTCCTCGTAGGTGAGCAAGGAGAAGGCGAAGGCGACCACCGACACGCCGGCCACGCCCCAGAACAGCACACGCCACGACGAGGAGGCTCCGACCTCGGCCCCGATGGTCGGGCCGACGGCGACCGCTCCGAAGATGCAGAGATTCATGATGGCCCCGGTGAGGGGCATCTTCTTCGCCGGCCAGGCCGTGACGAGCGGCGGCACGGCGGCGATGAGCATGAGGCTCGTGCACAGCCCCTGGACGATGAAGGCGGCCACGAACACGCCGCCGTCGTGGGTGGTGGCGGCCAGCAGCGAGGCCACGACGAACAAGGCCTCGTAGAGGACGAGCATGCGCCGCGGCGGTAGGTGGACGGCGAACTGCACGGCGACGACGGTGCCGACCGCGTAGGCGGCGGTCGACATGGCGAGGGCGATGTCGAGCGTCGTCGGCGACAGGTGCAGTGCCTCGCCGACGTGGGGGAGCACGGGCAGCACCGCCGCCGTCAGGCCCAAAAAGGGGATGAGCGAGCTGACGACGAGGGCGACGGCGGCCGGGTAGCTGTCGGCGAGCGGCCCTTTGCGCATCCCCGGCCGATACCCACTACCCCGATCGAGTCATCGCACCAGCCGCTGCGAGAGATGCGGGGATGTCTCCGCCCCGATCAGGTCGCGGAGGTGTCGTCCCAGGGTGGGCCGGTGAAGAGGCTCCGGTGGGGACGGGCCGGCGGGGTGGCCAGGAAGGGGCGGACCACGCCGTCCATCAGCTCGTCGAGGACCGCCTTCGCCTGCGGATCGGCGACGAGGTTGTGGTCCTCGTGGGGATCCTCGGCCAGATCGAAGAGCTGGCAGGCGACCACGTCGTCCTCGTCCACGACGATCTTGTAGCGGTCGGTCTCGAAGGCGCCGAACCCCCAGTTCTCGCTGACCGAGAAGTCCTTCGGGGTGGGGACCTCGCCGGTGAGGTGGCCGAGAAGCGAACGACCTTCGCTTCCGGGGAGGTCCGGCGCCCCGGCGATGGCGCGCACGGTGGCGGGCACGTCCACGTGCTCCACCCTTCCGTCGACCACGACGGGGTCCGTGCCGTCGGGAGGACGCACGATGAGCGGAACGCGCACGGCGCCGTCGTAGAGAACGCACTTGGACATGAGACCGTGCCAGCCCGCCATCTCGCCGTGGTCGCTCGTGTAGATGACCCAGGTGTCCTGGAGCACGCCCTTCGCCGAGAGCGCGGCCATGATCCGGCCCACCGCCGCGTCGATGACCGTGACGTCGGCGGCGTAGGCGGTGCGCATGGTCCGGATGGCGTCGTCGCTCATGGACTCCGAGTCGGACACCCACAGGAAGGAGTTCAGGAGGTCCTGGTAGCGCCCGGTGCCGTCGAGCACCGGCCTGGCGGTGGTCCGGGGCATGGAGATCTCGACGTCGCGGTAGCGGTCCACCGCCTCCTTCGGCGCGTCCCACGGGTCGTGCGGCCCGGGGAAGCCGACGAAGAGGAAGAACGGTTCGGCGCGGTCGTAGCCCTCGATCCATTCGACGGCTCTGGTCCCGTGCCACTCGTCGACGTAGGACTCGAGCGGGACGGGCATCGGCGTGGCGTCCCACATCGGCACCGTCTTGGTGGCGTTCTGGCCGCTCTCGTTGTCACCCTGGTAGCTGCGGGCCGCGATGTGGTCCTTGTAGGCCTGGAGCAGCCCCCGGCTCTGGAGGTAGTCGCTGTAGCGGGTCGGGATGGCCGGGAGGAACTTGTCGCCGGTTTCCTGCACCTCGGTGAAGCCGAGCGCCTGCAGCTTGGGGGCGAGCTCGTCGATGTGCGAGGCCTGGACGATCTCGTCGCGGTACAGGTGCGCCTTGCCGAGCATGGCCGTGTGGTAGCCGGCTTCGCGCAGGGCCCAGACGTAGGTGGGGGTGTCTTCGCCGATCTCGGCCCAGTTGGTGTAGACGCCGTGGTCGCGGACGTAGCGCTCGGTCATGAACGACGCCCGGGCCGGCATGCACAGGGGCCCCTGGCACGACGTACGGCTGAAGCGGACGCCTTCGGCGGCCAGGCGGTCGAGGCTCGGGGTGATGACGCTCGGGTCCCCGGCGCATCCCATCATGTCGGCCCGGTGCTGGTCCGACATGATGAGCACGATGTTGGGGGAGCGGTGACGGGAGCCGGTCATCGCGGTGCTCGTTTCTGTCGTCGTGGTCAGCGCCCGAGCTCGCGGTAGCGGGCCTCGGTCGAGTCTTTCTGCGGGCGCCACCAGTCCTCGTGCTTCTCATACCAGGCCACGGTGGCGGCGAGCCCCTTGTGGAGCACCGAGTGCTCCGGTCGCCACCCGAGCTCGGTACGCAGCTTGGTGGAATCGATGGCGTAGCGCAGGTCGTGGCCCGGCCGGTCGTTCACGTGGTCGAACCAGTCGGCCGGCTTGCCCATGATCTCGAGCAGCATGGCGAGGACGTTGCGGTTGCTCTCCTCGCCGTCGGCCCCGATGAG
>DASRBM010000512.1:0-3314 GCA_035653635.1 Acidimicrobiales bacterium
GACCAGGTAGGGGACGCGGCCGACGACGATGCCGCGGATAGGGTCACGGTCCTGTGCCGCGCGCCGCTGTGTGGGATCTGGGGAGCAGCTCGTTCCAGGTGCTCGTGTGCGAGGCCAACGGCTGCGGCCACCTGGAGCCCGTCATGCGCCGCCGCGCGCTGCTCAACCTGGGCACGTCGGTGGGCGCCACCGGCGCCATCCCGGCCGAACGCGTCGCCGCATCCGTGTCGGCGGCGAAGCGTCTGCGCCGTGCCCTCGACGAGGCGCGTCCCGACGTGGTCGTCGCCCTCGCCACCGCCGCATTGCGCGACGCCGACAACGGCCACGAGGTGGTGGCGCGCCTCGAGCGCGTGGTGGGCCAGCCGGTGCGTGTCCTCGACGGCGAGGAAGAGGCCCGGCTGTGCTTCACCGGCCAGCGCGCGGCCGTGTGGATGGGGCCGGAACCGAGCCTCGGGCTCGACCTCGGCGGCGGCAGCTTCGAGGTGGCGGTGGGCGACGACGCCGGCATCCGCTATGCCACGAGTGCGCCCATCGGCGCGACCCGGCTGCGCGGGGAGCTCGGCGTGGGCGAGGTCCTCGGCGCCGACGGACGCCGGGCGGTGGTCGAGCGGACGGTGGGAGCGGTCGGGGCGGTGGCGGACGGTCTGCGGCGCTTCGAGGGGGTCGCCCGACGCACGGTCGTGAGCGGTGGCACCGCCCGCGCCCTCGCCCGTCTGGCGACCGCCCACGCGAAGGAGAAGGACGCTCCCGGATCGAGCGAGGTGAATCAGGTGGAGCTGCCCGCAGCGCAGGTCGACGAGCTCGCCGCGCAGCTGGCCGAACTCGACCTGAAGCAGCGCCTGGCGCTGCCGGGCATGCCGTCGCGCCGTGCGCCCATGCTGCCGGTGGGGGCGGCGATCCTGTCGGCCATCGCCGGCGAGATCGGCGTGGAGCGGTTCGTGGTGAGCGTCTGGGGTCTGCGCGAGGGCGCCATCCTCGACGCCCTGGGCCGACGGCCCGAGCGCTGACCAGCGGGGCCGGCCGCCCTTTCGGAGCCGGTGCCCTACTTCTTGCCCAGGATGCGGTTCATCTTGGTGCCGCACACCGGGCACGCGCCCTGCGCGGCGCGCCGGCCGTTGGCCAACTCGACCTCCTGGCCGTCGAACTGTCGCTTCTCACGACATTTCACGCAGTAGCCCTCGTACGAAGCCACGGTCGCCCTCCCTCACTCGGGCCCCCGCCCCAGGGGTCCGCATCGGTCGGGTCGACGGTAGCCCCGGGTTCGGCGCCGTTGGCGGATGGTGACGTCTGCGGGCCCGGTCCCGCCCTCCCGTGTGCCACCCGACAGGCCGCCGAGAGCCCTTCCGTCGGCGTCCGAGGACGGCCCTTGCAGGTAGACTGCCTCTTCCATGCGTGCCACCGCCGCCCCCGTCGAGGGCAACCGGATGCGCCTGTCCGTCGAGGTGGACGAGGCGGAGATCGACGAAGCGCTCACCGCCACCCTGCGCCGTCTGGGCCAGCAGATCCGGGTACCGGGATTCCGGCCCGGCAAGGTGCCCCGCCAGGTCCTCGAGGCCCGGCTCGGCGGCCCCGAGGCACTGCGACAGCAGGCCATCAGCGACGCCCTCCCCGACCTGTACGCCCGGGCCGTGGTCGACACCGAGCTCGACCCCATCGCCGCGCCGGAGATCGACATCGTGTCCGGCGGCGACAGCGGCCCGGTCACCTTCGACGCCGTCGTCGAGGTGCGGCCCACGGTCGCCATCCCGGGCTACCAGGGCCTGGTGGTGACCGTGCCGTCGATCGCGGTGGGCGACGAGGACGTCGACGCCCAGATCGACCGCCTGCGTGACCAGTCGGCGGAGCTGCGGGCCGCCGACCGCCCGGCCCGCACCGGCGACCACGTCACCATCGACCTCCACGGGACCCGCGAAGGCGCGGACGACCTGTCGGTGGAGGACTACCTCTACGAAGTGGGCAGCGGCGCCGCCCTGCCGGGGCTCGACGAGCAGCTCGCCGGAGCGAAGGCGGGGGACATCCTGCAGTTCACCACCGAGGTGCCCGGCCCCGAGGGCGAGCAGCAGGCCGACGTGCGCGTGCTCGTCAAGGAGATCAAGGAGAAGGTCCTTCCCGAGGCCACCGACGAGTGGGCGGCCGAGGCGTCGGAGTTCGACACGCTCGAGGCCCTGCGCGCCGACCTGCGCAAGCGCCTCGGCCAGATCCGCGTCGTGCAGGCCCAACTCACCTTGCGCGAGCGGGCCCTCTCGGCCCTGGTCGAGCTGGTCGAGGACGAGCCACCCGCGGCGCTCGTGGAGGGTGAGGTGCGCGAGCGCCTGCACGACCTCGGGCACCGGCTCGAGGCCCGGCGCATGACGGTGGAGCAGTTCCTGGCCGCGTCGGGCCGCGACGAGCAGACCCTGCTCGCCGAGATCCGTGAGGAGTCGGCTGCCGCCGTCCGTGGTGATCTCGCCCTGCGCGCGCTGGCCGATGCCGAGCAGATCGAGGTCACCGACGAGGAGCTCGACGAGGCGATCGCCGACATGGCCGAGCAGGCCGGCGTGGCGGCCAAGGAGCTGCGCCGCCGGCTCGAGCACGCAGGAAGGCTGCCCGCGGTACGCTCGGACCGGAGAAAGGCGAAGGCCCTCGCCTGGCTGCTCGAGCACGTAGAGGTCGTCGACGACGAGGGAAACCCGGTCTCGCCCGACGACCTTCGCATCGACGCAACCGGCGGGGACGGCGCCGACTCGCACGACGAACAGAGCGGGGCGGCGTCGGGAGACGCGGAGACCGCGGGGGACGGACGAGGGAGCAGCGACGTGGACGGCGACAACGCAGGGGGAAGTGACGACCGATGAGCGCCGACGCCTACGGCTATCTCGTACCCACCGTCATCGAGCAGACGAGCAGGGGCGAGCGCGGCTACGACCTCTATTCCCGCTTGCTCAAGGAGCGCATCATCATCCTCGGCACGCCGATCGACGACGCCATCGCCAACCTGATCTGTGCCCAGATGCTCTTCCTCGAGGGTGAGGACCTCGACAAGGACATCCACCTCTACATCAACTCGCCCGGTGGTGACATCACGGCGCTGTTCGCCATCTACGACACCATGAAGTTCATCAAGCCCGAGGTGTCGACGTTCTGCTTCGGCCAGGCGGCCTCGGCCGCAGCCGTGCTCCTCGCCGCCGGGGCGAAGGGCAAGCGGTTCGCCCTGCCCCACGCCCGGATCCTGCTCCACCAGCCCTGGGGCGGAGCCGCCGGCCAGGCCAGCGACATCGAGATCCAGGCCAAGGAGATCCTCCGGATGCGCGACCTGCTCAACAAGATGATCGCCT
>DASRBM010000513.1:0-2971 GCA_035653635.1 Acidimicrobiales bacterium
AGAAGGGCACGAAGGGCATGGGGACTTGCCGATACTGCGCAAAGGCGGGAGGCGTTCCCTCCGGCGAGACGCGTCGCTTGGCGGTGTGGCCGGCCGAGCAGACGCCGGGCGCCGGGTTCTCCGGCCTTGGGTCGTAGACGACCTTCACGGCCTCACCGTGGTCGACGGGCCGCCGGTGAACCGCACCCCGCCGTCCACCCCGCGGCTCACCGGCGGGTGCGGATGCGCCGTGTGGGTCCGGAGCTGTTCCGCGGAGAGGCCCCTCATGCCACAACCGCAAGGGCATGGGCTAGAGGCCCGATTCGTCCGTGGCCGAGAGGTCCGGGCCCGCTCGAGGTGGCGGGCCGCTTGCTGGTCGCCGGCCGCCGCCGCATGGGAGAAGAGCTCACGCGCCGCCGGCGAGCGTCGAAGCAAGGCCTGCACGTCTTCGCCGCTCATGTCCTTGATCGCCGTCATCGTTGCCCTCCTTGTCCCGGTCAACGGTGGCCAGAATGGGCGACTGCTAGCGGAGGCTCCGAGGAGCCGCTGCTCGGGCCACGACCAGGCCCTTTGCTCGACGCTCGAGAGGCGGCGATGGCGGGGGATTCGCCCCGGGTAGGTCCCGGTCAGCCGGGCAAAAGCTCGAATTCGCGGCCGCTCACGTCGGGCTGGAGGCGGGCGTGCCGCTGTTAGGTCGAGGACGTTTGGCCAGCCCCCCGGTCGCAATCCTCGGATCTAGCCTCCGACATCATGGGAGACCTGCACCTCGGTTGGCGAACCTTCTTCTCAGCGTGCCGCTTAATCGTTGCGGTGGCCTTCGTCCTAGGCGTCCCGTTCGGAGTTCGGCCCGGTTGGATGGTGAACCTTGCGATCTGCGCATTGCTCTTCTGGGCGATCGGGGCAGGCTTGGGCACCGTTGGCTGGTTCATGGACCACAGCGAGCGGAAACCCGCCGACTGACAGAAACGCACGGGTCCGCACCCGGGGATCTTTGCTTTGAGCAAGGAAAGGCCCAATTGCTCTGTGCCCCGCGCTCCAGGTTGCCGAATCATGTCTGCATGCAGAGCGAGTTGGACCTTACGCAGGACGAGAATGACCTGAGCTGGATTCGTCGGCAGTTGGACGACCTGTGCATCGCCAGGACAGTTGCCGGATGGACCCCCCGCGACCGCAAGCGTTATCGCAGCCTTTGCCTCATCGAGGACAAGCTTCGGCGCACCGGCCGGGCTTGAGCCGACCGACGCCGCGAGCTGCCAACAGATCGGTTTCTTTCAGGCACAAGGCCTCGTACCGGTCCCGATCCGGGTCGGTGAGTTTGCCTTGAAGCCGGCGCTCGGCCAGATGTTCGATCTCGCGCCGGAGCTCGTCGAGCGAGAGGGTGGAATCATCGTCCCGCAGACGATCGAGTTGCTCGCCTGATCCCACGCCCACGGCTGGACCCCCTCCGGTCGGACGCGCTCTGCGTCGGGCGTCCGTGCCGCATTGCCAAGATCCTGCTAGTGAGATCATCGGACGGAACGATCCGTCGCGCAACGAATACGGAGGGTGGCGACCGGATTTGCCAGTCTGTTGGGACTTTCGGCCCTATTCGGCCGCCAGCGTTACCCACTTAGGTTCCAGCGTGCAGCAAGACTCCTACGTCTCGACGGCTTGCCGGGTGGGACGTCACGCCGAATGTGCCCAGCGCCCACTGGTCCGTTGCGCCTGCGACTGCCACCCGGAGAGCCGAAGAGCTCCCCTCGAGGACCGCGGCGGAGATGCATCCGGCGACTGATCCGCCCGCTCGCTGCTCGCTCTGCTCGTTCTGCACCAGCTAGCGCGGACTCTGCGGACAAAGCGGACAGCGGGCCGTTCCACCCACCCGGGAGTTTCGGCTTTCACGCTCGCGTCGTACTGTGGATTCCATGGCCAGCGACCTCCTACGCCCGCCGGGTGCCGCACAGCGGCCCCGGCGCAGGACAAGGAGGCTCCATGGCCAACTTCAAGCGCCGTCGCCCTAAGAACCGCCGGGCCGGCTGTCTGTTGTGCAGGCCCCACAAGGCGAACGGTGCGCCGCCCGACTCGCTGTACTCCGTGGCCGAGCTGCGCCGTTTGGGCGGGCGGGCCCGGAGGGTCACACGGCACGACGTGGCGTGGCGGCTGAGCGAGGAGCGGGCCTAGCACTGACGACTTCCGAGCTTGGCCAGAGCACGAGCCAGGGCCTCACGAGCAAGCTCTCGAGTGGGCGCAGGTGTCCCCGAGCGGCCTAGGACCGCCATGGCGGCATTGGCAGCGGCCACGGCCCGGCGGTGCTCCAGCATGTGGCGTCGGACATGTCCCATGGAAGAGCTCCAGCCGTACTTCAAAGCTCGTCTTCGCCCATGTCCCGCGAGGGCTCGTCAGGGCTCGTCCGTAAAGTCAACGTGGAAGTCGCTATAGGGAAATTGCCGGTTGAGCCCTGACCAGCCCCCGTGAGCAGGGCAATTCCCACGACCTCGGTGCGGTCCTGGTGTCGTTCGAGGGCGAGTCCGCGCTCCTCGAGGTCAGCGCGAAACGCCTGGAGTCGACCGGGGCGTTCGCCGGCGCGTTCGGCCCATGCCCGCCAGTCGTCGAAGAGTTCACCGAGCTTCGTTCGACGTCGCTCAACGACGATCGTCCGCTCGGCCAGCCAGGCCCCGAGCGTGTCCTGGGACGTCTTGTACGCCTCGGTGGCCGTCGTCACGGCGGCCGCGTCCCCGAGGCCCGTTTCGTACCATTCGACGGCCCCTGCGACGAGCCAGGCCAGGACTGCGGCTCCATCTTCCTCGACAAAGCGACGGCGTAGAGCCGGATCCTGCCGGTCCGGCGGAATGGTGACCTCGAAGGGAACGACCCGGAGGCGCCGCCACATCGCGTAGTCGGTTCCATGCACCCGGGGCCGGTGATTGGTGACGAGCACGACCTTGTGGGTCGGTCGGAAGTTGAACCGCTCCTTGTGCAGGTGCCGGGCGCTGATGACGTCGCCCCCGCTGAG
>DASRBM010000514.1:0-7823 GCA_035653635.1 Acidimicrobiales bacterium
GATCTTCGGATCCTTCTGGCGCAGTGACCCGGCAGCCGAATTGCGGGGGTTGGCGAAGGTCTTCTGGCCCGCCTCGATCTGCCGCCGGTTGAGCTCGTCGAAGGCGGGCACCGGCATGTACACCTCGCCGCGGGCCTCGAACAGCTGCGGCACCGCTCCGTTCTTCTTCGGCCACTGCAGCTCGTGCGGCACCGCCGCGATGGTGGCCACGTTGGCCGTGACGTCCTCGCCGGTCACGCCGTCGCCGCGGGTCGCGGCGCGGACGAACCGGCCGTCCTCATAGGTGAGCGACATGGCGAGCCCGTCGATCTTGAGCTCGCACACGAAGTCGGCGTGGAGCGCGTCCGGATCGATGCGGGCGATGCGCTGCGCCCACGCCGTCAGCTCCGGAAGGTCCATGGCGTTGTCGAGGCTCATCATCGGCACCGCGTGACGGACCGGCGCGAAGAGGACCGAGGGCGCCCCTCCCACCGTCTGGGTCGGCGAGTCGGGGGTCACGAGCTCGGGATGCTCGTCCTCGAGGCTTCGCAGCTCGCGGACGAGCGCGTCGTAATCGGCGTCGGAGATCTCCGGCTCGTCGAGCTCGTGATAGCGCCGGTTGTGATACGCGATCTGGGCCCGCAACTCCTCGATGCGCTGGGCGGCGTCGCCGGACATGTCCGGAGCGTACCGAGGCGGTGTGCGGCTCAGGCGGCCGGGGCGGCCACGGCTGCGCCGAGGACGATGTCGGGCTCGGTCACGTCGTAGAAGGCGACCGTCTGCCCGGGAGCCACGAGCGGCACGGGCTCGCCGAACTCGACGTGGGTCGCATGCACGGTCGCCGGGCGGGGCACACCGTGCGCACTCGCCTGGACGAGCACCGGTGCGCCCGCTGCCGGCGAGGATGCGCGCCAGGTCCAGTCGCGCAGGGCGAGGCGCGTGGTGCGAGCGGCGGCGGCATCGCCCACGACCACCCGGCGAGCGGACACGTCGACGTCGACGGCGAAACGACGGCGCCCGTCGACGGCAAGTCCCAGGCCGCGGCGCTGGCCGACGGTCACGAGCTCGAGCGCCTCCACCTCGCCGACGACCGCGCCCGTGGCCCCGTCCACCAGCGTGCCGGGGTGGAGCGGCATGCGCTCGACCAGGAAGCCGGCGCGTCCACGGGTCGAATGGATGAAGCAGACGTCCTGGCTGTCGGGCTTGGCCGCGGTGCGCAGCCCCAGCCGGCGCGCCTCGGCCCGCACCTCGTCCTTCGACAACTCCCCGATGGGCAGGAGCAGGTCGCCGAGTGCGTCGGTGCCGAGCATGGACAGCACGTAGGACTGGTCCTTGCCCGGGTCCGCGCCCCGCCGCAGCCTGGGACCGTCGGGTCCGCGCTCGACGCGGGCGTGGTGGCCGGTGGCGAGGGCGTCGAACCCGAGCCGGCGGACGCGTTCGAGCAGGCTGCCGAATTTCACGTGCCGGTTGCACTCGATGCAGGGGTTGGGTGTCTCTCCGGCCATGTGGGCCGCCACGTAGGGCGTGACCACGCGCTGCTCGAAGAGGTCGGTGTAGTCGAACACGTGATGCGGCAGCGACAGTTGCTGTGCGACGCGCCGCGCGTCCTCGACGTCCGCCACCGAGCAGCAGCCGGAGTCCGACGCGCCGCCCCACAACTTGAGGGTGGCGCCGACCACGTCGTGGCCCTCGGCGCGCAGCAACGCGGCGGCCACCGAGGAGTCGACCCCACCCGACATGGCGACCAGGACGCGCACGACTACAGACAGTAAGGCAGTCCGCAACGGACGCCGCGCGCCGTGGCCGTCCCGACAACGACAGCCCAACGATCGGGGCCCCTACGGCAAACCAACGCGGCGAGACTTGGCTCGCCTCGTTCCAACATGAGACGATCAAACCACGTACCGATGTCGGGGTAGCACGCAGCGACCCCGACCCGTGAACGAGGGCGACTGTGCCACCCCCCCTTGGCCACATCGACCGCAGGCGGCAGCTCCTCACCGACTGGGAGCAAGCTTGTCGCGCCCGGGCGCTGCCCGATGCGGCCGACCACTGCAACGGCGCCGACGCCATGTTCCTCGTGTCGGCCCTGGTCTCGGCCATCCGCCAGGGAGGCGCCACCCCCGAGCTCGGACGGGCGGCACGGACCTGGGGCGCCCGCTTCTCCACCCCGGTGGCGGCGCTCGCCGCCCTGTCGGCCCTGCGTGATGCCTTCCTGGGCGGCGTGGGGAGCGGCGAGGGCGACGACCTGGCCCTCGTCAGCCGGATCGTGGACCAGGCCTCCATGGACGCCGTCGAAGCGGCGTCCGGCAACCTCCGCAGTGCGGCCCGCAAGGACCCCCTGACCGGGTGCTCGAACCGGCGTGCCCTCGAAGAGGACCTCTCCCAGGCCGTGGTGGGGGCACGACGCTCGGGGCTCGACCTCGCCGTGGCCGTGGTCGACCTCGACGGCCTGAAGACGATCAACGACTCCGAGGGGCACGCGGCAGGCGATGCCGCCCTCGTCGGCCTGGTGGCGACGATGCGCGAGGCCCTGCGCGAGGCCGACGGGCTCTACCGCACCGGCGGCGACGAGTTCGTCGTCGTGGCGCCCTTCACCGAGCCTGCCGGGGCGCGGGCCCTCATGCGCCGGGCCGAGCGCATGGGAGGACCCTCGTTCAGCTGGGGCGTGTCGAGCCTGGCCGAGCTCGGACTGGCCTCGTCGCCGGGCACCGGCAACGACGGCAGCGCCGAGGGCGCCGCCCTGCTCGAGGCGGCCGACGCCGATCTCTACGAGCGCCGGCGCGCCGGGCGACGAGCCGCCACCGCCGCCATCCGCCGCCGGCGGGCGACCCGGGTGGCCTCCGTGGCCGCTTCCGTCGCCGTCACCACCGGTGTCGCCGGCCTGGCCGTGGCCCTCGAGCGCGGCTCGGTGGCCGCCAACGCGGACCGTGCGTCGGCCGAGGTCGGCGGCAACCCGAACGGCGCCCCCGAGTGGCCGGCGCTGGCCCAGCCCGTCGGCGACAACGCCACCACCATCGACCTGGTACAGGGTCCGCCACCGCCCTCGGCCCTGTCGGTCGAGTACAGCGCACCTCGAGCGGGAGCGCCGAGCTTCCTGCAGACGTGGCTGGCCATGCTGAGCCCCTCGCTGCTGGGCGACGGAGGACTCGCGGTCCCGTCCATCACGGCAGCCGTGCCCGGCGTGTCCGTCCCGCTGCCGGTGTCCACGCTGCCGGTGGTGACGCTGACCCGGACCCCGGTCGTGACGGCGGACCTCCCCGGCCCGGTGACCACGACGGCAGGCACCACCCCCACGGGGACGGTGGTCCAGACCGGTGGCACGTCGACGAGCACGACCACCTCCACGAAGGGCACGACCACCACGACGAAGGGCACGACCACCACGACGACGAAGCCGAACCGGCCCACGGCGACCACGACGACCTCGCCGGAGCCGACGACGACGACCACCACACCGTCGCACCGGCCCGGCAACGGGGACGGCAACAGCAGCAGCAACGGCAACGGCAATCTCGGGGGTCTCGGGTCGAACAACGGTCCGTACCAGGTGGCCGCCGCCCCGAACACGACCACCACGACCCAGCCGCACGGCAAGGGGTCGGGCGACACCAAGGGCTGAGGCACCCGCTCAGAGGAGGCATGCTCCGCCGGGCCGAGGCCCGACCGGCGGGCATCTCAGCGCCGGAGCTGCTCCACCACCTTCGGCACGACGTCGATCACGGTGTCGATCTCCGCCTCCGTCGTCGTGTAGCCGAGCGACAGCCGCAGGGCCGAGCGGGCCTCGCTGGTGGACATGCCCATGGCGAGCAGCACGTGGCTCGGCTGCATGGCGCCGCTGGCGCAGGCGCTCCCGCCCGATGCACAGATGCCGGCGTCGTCGAGCAGCAGCAGCAGCTCCTCCTGGTCGACGCCGTCCACGACGAGGTGGCTGATGCCGGGCAGCCGGACGGCGCCCTCGACCGTCCGTCGCACACCGGTACCCGATTCGACCAGGGCCGCCTCGAGCCGGTCGCGCCTGTCGGCCACCGAGGCACCGCGCTCCAGGCGGGTGGCGGCCGACACCTCGAGAGCGGCGGCCATGCCCACGATGCCGGCCACGTTGTGGGTGCCCGGACGACGCTCGCGCTCCTGCCCGCCGCCGAACAGCAGCGGCGCGGGCGTACCCCGGCGGACGGCGAGCACACCGACCCCTTTGGGCCCGCCGAACTTGTGCCCGCTCACCGACACCATGTCGGCGACGGAGGCCACGACAGCCGGATCGACCCAGGGAGCAGCGGCGACGGCGTCCACATGCAGCACCGCATCGGGCGCATGCCGCCGCACGAGGGCGGCCACCGCGTCGATCGGCTCGAGCACGCCGACCTCGTTGTTGGCGGCCATCACCGACACCAGGGTGACTCCGGGGTGCAGGTGGTCGGCGAGCGCGTCGAGATCGACGCGACCGCGCCCGTCGACGGGCACGGTCGTCCCGCCACAGGACCGCACGGTATCGAGCACGGCGTGATGTTCCACGGCCGAGCACAGCAGCGCGCCGCCGCGGGCACGGTGCACGCCCTGGATGGCGAGATTGCACGACTCGGTCCCACCCGACGTGAACACGACGTCGCCTGCGTCGCAGCCGAGCACGCCGGCGACGCGCTCGCGGGCGTCGTCGACCGCGGTCCGGGCCACCCGTGCGATCGAGTGCGCACCCGACGGATTGCCGTAGTGCTCGGTGAGATACGGCAACATCGCCTGCAACGCCTCGGGGCGCAGCGGAGTCGTGGCGGCGTGGTCGAGATACACCATCACCGACGAGGCTACGGCTTGCCCACCATCACGACGACCGCGGCGAGGAAGACCACGCCGAGCGCCGTGGCGGCGACGACGACCCGCCGGCAGTCCCGGGCGAGCAGCACCCCGGTATCGGGGTCGCCCCAGCGCTCGGTGACGAGCACCTGGATCCGCCGTTCGGCCGGCCACACGACCGCCTCGGCGATGCCGGCCGCCACCAGCCACAGGACGAGGCCGGCGACCACGAAGCCGTCGCCGGCGGTGAAGGCCCGGTCCGAATCGGCCACCAGGACGAAACCGAGCACGGGGACGGCGTAGAGGAGACGGCCGGCCCAGTTGATCCCGGGTCGGAAATAGCGGCGGACACCCTCGGCGCCGGGCGCCGACGGTCCCCGCGCCGCCCGGGCCGCCTGCACGCCGGTCAGGAGGAGCGCCCCGAAGCCGACCACGGCGGCGGCCACGTGGAGGACGAGGAGGATGCTGTAGCCGGCGCCCGTCGGCACGGGCACCTCGGAGCACGGCGGGAACAGGACCCCGGGCACGGGGGAAGTGTGGCATCCACCCCCTCCCGCCAGGCGCAGCGCCCCCTGGGTGAACGGCCGACCACGCCCGCAGGACTAGCGTGGAGCGTGGTGCGGTAGGTGTTTCCACGCCGAGAGGATCCCGGTACGTTACCGATGAGTAACAAGAGCGACGGCGGACAGAGCGGGAGCATGCAGATGGGCTCGGCGCAGGGCACCCTCGCGATCGGCACCGGCCTTCCCTCGCCCGTGTCCCCCCCTGGGGGCCGGGCGTGAACCAGCTCCGCCTCGATCCGCTCACCGGCCGCTGGGTGGTCGTCAGCGTGGACCGCGCCGAGCGGCCGGCCGCCTTCCTGCCCCGCAGCGCGCCCGTCCAGGCCGACACCGACCGGCCGTGCCCGTTCTGCCCGGGCAACGAGGAGTCGACGCCCCCCGCCCTCGAGACCTACGGCGCCAGCGGCTCGTGGCTCGTCCGGGTCGTGCCCAACCTGTATCCGGCCTTCGAGGGGGACCAGCCGTTCGTGGTCGAGCACCGCGGGCCGATCTTCACCCAGGCCACCGCAGGCGGCATCCACGAGGTGCTCGTGCTGTCGCCCGACCACGACGGCGCCTGGGACCGCCTGTCGGAGGAGCAGGCCGGTCTGGTGATGGCCGCCATCCGCGACCGCATCGAGGAGCACTCGGCCGTGCCGGGCCTGCGCTACAGCCAGGCCATCGTGAACGCCGGGCGCGAGGCGGGGGCGTCGGTGGAGCATCCCCACGGCCAGCTGCTCGGCATGTCCTTCGTGCCCCGTGAGCTCGCCGAGGAGCAAGCCGGGTTCGCCCGCTTCGCCGGCCGGTGCCTGCTGTGCACGACGATCGACGCCGAGGAGGGCGCCGGTCACCGTGTCGTCTACGCCGACGAGCGCGTGCTCGTGATCTGTCCCTTCTGGAGCGGCACGCCCTTCGAGATGCTCGTCATCCCCCGGGCGCACGGGCCGCATCTGCACCGCTCGTCGCCGACCGATCTGGTGGCCGTGGGACGCTCGCTGCGGGCGGTGCTGGGCCAGATGCGCGAGCGCCTCGGCGACGTCGCCTACAACCTCGTGTTCCACTCGGCGCCCTACCGCGCGCCCGAGCCGTACCACTGGCACGTCCACATCTGGCCGAAGCTCACCACCCAGGCCGGCTTCGAGCTCGGCACGGGCGTGCTCATCAACATCGTGGCCCCCGAACAGGCCACCGAAGAGCTCCGGGTGGCCGTCCCCGCGCTTTGACGGGGAACCACCGCCACCGGCCGGGGCGTGCCCGGCACCGGCGCAGCGGGAACAGCCGGATCAGCCCAGGAACACGCCGGCGACGTCGCGGTAGAGCTCCAGGTCCACCGTCTTCGCCTCCACCACCGCTTCGGCGATGGGCACGCGCACGATGGCGTTGCCCCGCAGCGCCACCATCTTCCCGAAGTCGCCGTCGTGCACGGCGCGCACCGCCTCGACCCCGAAGCGGGTGGCGAGCACCCGGTCGAAGGCCGTGGGGGTGCCGCCGCGCTGGATGTGCCCGAGCGTCGTGACCCGGGCCTCGAAGCCCGTCTTGCGCTCGATCTCGTCGGCCAGCCAGCCGCCGATGCCGCCGAGCCGGGCATGACCGAACTGGTCGGTGACCGCACTCGACGCCGCCGTGCGGGCCGATTCGAGCTGCGGTCCGGGGCCGGGCAGAGCGCCCTCCGACACCACGACGATCGAGGAGAACCGGCCCCCCGCGTGGCGGCGCCGAAGGCGTTCGCAGACCTGGTCGACGTCGAAGGGGACCTCGGGGACGAGGATCTCCGCCGCGCCGCCGGCCATGCCGGCGTGGGTGGCGATCCAGCCGGCGTGACGTCCCATGACCTCGCACACGATGACCCGGTGGTGCGACTCGGCCGTCGTCCGCAGCCGGTCGATGGCGTCGGTGGCGATCTGCACGGCGGTGTCGAAGCCGAAGGTGACGTCGGTCGCGTTCAGATCGTTGTCGATCGTCTTCGGCACGCCCACCACGTGCACACCCTCAGCGCCGAGCTTGTCGGCCACCCCGAGGGTGTCCTCCCCCCCGATGGCCACCACGGCGTCGACCTTGTGATCGGCCAGGGTGGCGAGCACCTGGGCGGGTCCGTGGTCGGTCTTGAACGGGTTCGTCCGCGACGTGCCGAGGATGGTGCCGCCGATCGGCAGGATGTCGCGGCAGCGCTCCACGTCGAGCGGCGTCGAGTTCCCCTCGAGCACCCCCTTCCACCCGTCGAGGAAGCCGATGGTGTCGTCATCGTGCCGCAAGCGGGCGGTGAGCACGACGGCCCGGATGACGGCGTTGAGCCCGGGGCAGTCGCCTCCGCCGGTCAGGATTCCGATGCGCATGAGCCCACCCTATGGCGGCCCGACGCGCAGGGTCAGGAGATCAGCCGGGTGGCCCGTTCGAGCTCGAGCACGGCTACGAGCACGCGCACGACCTCGCGGCTCGCGGGCACGAGCCGGGTGATGCCCGGCACCCCGAGATACCCGGCCAGGAACGCCCGCCGGTTGCGCTGCTCCCAGGCCT
>DASRBM010000515.1:0-5486 GCA_035653635.1 Acidimicrobiales bacterium
CAGGTCGTGGCCATCGACGGGGCGATCCCGTCCCCGGACGACTTCGCCGACGCCGCCGAACGCGAGGCGGCGGCACGTGCGCTCGCGTACATGGGCCTCGCCGCCCGCACCCCCGTCCGCGAGGTCGCCGTCGACACCGTCTTCATCGGGTCGTGCACGAACTCGCGCATCGAGGACCTCCGTGCGGCGGCGGCGGTCGTCGAGGGTCGCCACGTCCGTTCCGGCATGCGGGCGCTCGTCGTGCCCGGCTCGCACCGGGTCCGGGCCCAGGCCGAGGCCGAGGGGCTCGACAAGATCTTCGTCGCCGCCGGATTCGACTGGCGCCAGCCCGGGTGCTCCATGTGCCTGGCCATGAACCCCGACAAGCTGGCCCCCGGTGAGCGCTGCGCGTCCACCTCGAACCGCAACTTCGAGGGCCGCCAGGGTCGCGGGGGCAGGACGCATCTGGTTTCTCCGGTGGTGGCGGCGGCGACGGCGGTGGCCGGCCACTTCGCCACCCCGTCGGACCTGGGGGCGTCGTGAAGCCCGTGCAGGTCGTCACCGGGCGGGCCGTCCCGCTCGAACGGTCCGACGTCGACACCGACCAGATCATCCCCTCGGACTGGCTGAAGCGGGTGGAGCGGACCGGTTTCGGCGCCGGGCTCTTCTCCGAGTGGCGTGACGACCGGAACTTCGTGCTCAACGACCAGCGCTACGCGGGAGCGACCGTTCTCGTGGCCGGACCGAACTTCGGGACCGGGTCGTCCCGGGAGCACGCCGTGTGGGCCCTCATGGACTACGGGTTCGAGGCGGTCGTCTCGTCGCGGTTCGCCGACATCTTCCGCAACAACTCCACGAAGCAGGGCCTGCTGCCCGTCCAGGTGGACGAGGCCTTCGGCCAGCAGCTCCTGAAGGCGGTCATCGACGACCCCGCCCTCGAGATAACGATCGACGTGGCACGGGGGACGATCGAGGCTCCCGCGGCAGGCCTGTCGTCCACGTTCCCGCTCGACCCCTTCACGCGCGAACGCCTGCTGAACGGTTGGGACGACATCGGGTTGACGCTGCGCCACGAGGACCAGATCGAGCGCTACGAGCGGTCCCGGGCCGGCTGGCTCCCCTCCTCGAGCAGCTGAGGTCGCACCGCCGGGGAGCGGTACTCCGACCCTCGGCACAGGGAAGTGGCACGCTGGTCCCGACGCGCCCGGTGGCTCGGCCGGGCCAGAAGGGAGGACCGGCAGTGCTCAAGGACTTCAAGGATTTCGTCCTCCGGGGCAATGTCGTCGACCTGGCCGTCGGCATCGTCATCGGCGCCGCCTTCGGGACCGTGGTGTCGTCCTTCGTGAAGAACCTCCTGACCCCGCTGGTGTCGATCCCGGGCAAGGCGAACTTCGGCGACCTGCACTTCACCGTGCACGGGAGCACGTTCTTCTACGGCCAGTTCATCAACGACCTCGTGTCGTTCGTGATCATCGCCGCAGCGGTCTTCTTCGTGGTCGTCCGTCCGCTCAACGCCCTCGTCGCCCGGCGCAAGCGCGGCCAGGAGGCGCCGAGTGAGAGTCGCCCGTGCCCGGAGTGCATGAGCGACATCCCGCTCGGCGCTCGGCGGTGCGCGTTCTGCACCTCCGAGGTGCAGCCCGTCGCCTGATTCTGGTGCTGGGGCGGTCCGGGCTGTCGGCCACGGTCAGGGGCCGATCTCGACCTGGCGTTCCTCGTTGCGGGCGCGGATCCGCACCAGTCGGTTGACAGCTGCCAGATACGCCCGCGCCGACGCCTCGACCACGTCGGTTGACACGCCGCGTCCGGAGACCTTGACGCCGTCGCCCTCGAGCTGCACGACGACGTCGCCGAGGGCGTCGATGCCACCGGTCACGGACGACACGGTGAAGCCGATCAACCGGGACTCGACGCCGGTGGCCTGGCGCAGCGCCGTGCAGGCGGCGTCGATCATGCCGTTGCCCTCGGACGCCACCTCGACCTTGTCGCCCGCGCGACTCACGACCACGCGGGCCCGGGGCATGCCCACGGTCCCCCCCGACACCTCGAGGGCCTCGAGCTGGAACCCTTCGACCAGGTCGTGGCCGAGCTCCTCGGCGACGATCGCCTCGATGTCGGCCTCGGTGATCTCGACCTTGCGATCGGCCAGCTCCTTGAACCGGACGAACGCCTGGTTGAGGGCATCGCCCTGGACGTGGATGCCCATCTTCTCGAGCGTGTCCGAGAAGGCGTGTCGGCCCGAGTGCTTTCCGAGCACGATCTGGCGCCCCACCTGGCCGACCGAGGCTGCATCGATGATCTCGTACGTGGAGCGGTCGGCGAGGACGCCGTGCTGGTGGATGCCGGACTCGTGGGCGAAGGCGTTGCGGCCGACGACGGCCTTGTTGTACTGGATCGGGTAGCCGGTCAGTCGGGAGACCAGCCGCGAGGCGCGGGCGAGCTCCTCGGTGCGAACCGTCGTGGTCACCCCGGGGAACTGGTCGGCCCTGATGCGCAGGGCCATGACCACCTCTTCGAGGGCCGCATTGCCGGCTCGCTCGCCGAGGCCGTTGACGCACACCTCCACCTGCCGAGCGCCGGCCTGGACGCCGGCGAGCGTGTTGGCGGTGGCCAGACCGAGGTCGTTGTGGCAGTGCGTCGACAGGATGTAGTCGCCCGGTACCTGCTTGCGGATGTGCTGGATGAGCGCCCCGAAGTCCCACGGGATGCCGTAGCCGACCGTGTCGGGGATGTTGAGCGTCGTCGCACCCGCTTCGACCGCCGCATGCAGGACCTCGAGCATGAAGTCGAGCGGGGTGCGGGTGGCGTCCTGGGGCGAGAACTCGACGTCCGCCGTGTGCTCGCGGGCACGCGACACACCGGCGCGGGTCTCGGCCAGCACCTGCTGCTGGGTCATCTTGAGCATGTGCTCCATGTGCTGCGGGCTCGTCGAGATGAAGACGTGGATGCGGGCCCGCTCGGCGTCACGCAGAGCCTCCCAGCAGCGGTCGACGTCCCCGAGATGCGTCCGCGACAGCCCGCAGATCGCCGGCGCACCTGCACCGTTGCCCACCGATCGGGCGATGGCCTGCACGGCGTCGAAGTCGCCCTGGCTGGCGACGGGGAAGCCGGCCTCGATGTAGTCGACGCCCACCCGCGCCAGTTGTTCGGCGATCTCGAGCTTCTCGGCGGCGTCCAGTGAGATCCCCGGCGACTGCTCGCCGTCGCGCAGCGTCGTGTCGAACACCACCAGGTGGCCGGGATCGGCCATCGGGGCTGCGGGCGTGCTCTCCCTCGGGTTCGTCGTCACTGGATCCTCTCTCTGGCCTCGGCCTCGTCACCCTTCCGGTCTGTCCCATCCCGATCCCCCGGATGTGCCCCGGCGTACGCCGGTCGGGGCCACCCAAGAGAAAACCCCCTGGCCGAAGGCGCAGGGGGCAACGGGCGAGCGCGATGTGGCGCTCGCCGTCAGGTAAGGAGCAGGTCCCGGAAGAGAGGCGTGGACATGGTCCCTCTATGCTGGCAAACCCTGGTGACTAGGTCAAGGGGGTTGCGGCAGTGGCACGCCTCATCGGAAAGCTGACCCGTCTCGCACTGCTCGCAGGCGTGGTGGCCGCCGCCGTCGCCGCCGTGCGCAACGCGACGGCTCGGGACGACGACGGCGCCGGGACCGACGAACGCCGTGTGCCGATGAGCTTCGACCAGTGGCCGGCGGTCCCGCACGCAGCGGGCAACGGGGCCGGCTGAACCGGGGCGCACCGACCCCGGCCGGGGCACGCCCCGGTCAGACGGACGTGATCCGGTGGATGTCGAGGATGCCGTCCGACGCCTGGAGCAGCGCGAAGGTGTCGTCGGGCACGGGCCCGTCGGTGGAGAGCACCATCAGCGCCGTGTTGCCGGCCTCGGAGGGCCCCACGGCCATGGACGAGATCGACACCCCGGCTTCGCCGAGGGCGGTGCCGACCACACCGATCATCCCGGGACGATCGTCGTTGCGCACCACGAGCATGTGCGCGGCCGGCGGCACTTCCACCACGTGGTCGTCGACGACGACGATCCGGGGTTCGGAGCGCGGGCCGGACAGGGTGCCGGCGATCGAGTGCTCCGACGAGCGCAGCGTGATGAGATTGACGTAGTCGCGCGTCGCCGCTGTGGACGCCTCGCGCACGACGAGTCCGCGCTCCTCAGCCAGCTGCGGTGCGTTGACGTACGACACCGGTTCCTCGGTGCCGGCGGCGAACACCCCCTTGAGCACGGCGAGGGTGAGGATCGACGTGTTCACCGCGGCCAATGCACCCTGGTACTCGACCTCGAGCCGGTCGGGGATGCCGTCGTTGAGGCAGGCGAAGGCCCGGCCGAGCTGCTCGGCCAGTGACAGGAAGGGGCGCACCGCCTCCGACACCTCGCTGGCGGCGACGTTGACGGCGAAGGGCACGAAGTCGCCGGCCAGCGCCAGGAGGACCTGCTCGGCGATGGTGACACCGGCCTTGTCCTGCGCCTCAGCCGTCGATGCGCCGAGATGCGGAGTGGCGATGACGTTCGACAGCGTGAGCAGCGGCGAGTCCGTGCACGGTTCCTTCGAGAACACGTCGAGCGCCGCCCCGCCGACTTGGCCCGACTGCAGCGCCTCGAAGAGGGCTTCCTCGTCGACGATGCCGCCGCGGGCGGCGTTGACGATACGCACGCCGTGCTTGGCCTTCGTGAGGAGGTCGCGCCCGATGAGGCCGGCGGTTTCGGGCGTCTTCGGCAGGTGGATGGTGACGAAGTCGGCCTGGGCCATGAGCTCTTCGAGCCCGAGCAGCTCCACGCCCATCTGACGGGCCCGGTCGGGCGACACGTAGGGGTCGTAGGCGACGAGACGCATACCGAAGGCCAACGCCCGCTGGGCCACGAGCGCGCCGATTCGCCCGAGCCCCACGACACCGAGCGTCTTGCCGTGCAGCTCGACGCCCTCCCACTTGGACCGCTCCCACTTCCCTGCAGCCAGGGCGGCATGCGCTTGGGGGATGTTACGGGCCTGGGCCATGAGCAGGGCCACGGCATGCTCGGCGGCCGAGAGGATGTTCGACTGCGGGGCGTTCACGACCATGACACCCCGGCGGGTGGCTGCTTCCACGTCGACGTTGTCGAGGCCGATCCCGGCTCGGCCGACGACCACGAGGTCGGTCCCCGCGGCGAGGACGCCGTCGGTGACCTGGGTGGCCGACCGGATCACGAGTGCATGTGCACCGGGCACGGTCGACAGCAACTCCTCCGGCGACAGGTCGAGCTGGACGTCGACGTCGTGCCCGGCCTGGCGCAGGAGCTCCAGGCCGCGTTCGGCGAGCTTCTCGGTGACGAGGACCCTGGCCATGATCAGAAGGCGGTAGCGAAGAGCTTGGCCAGCCGGGACACACCTTCGACCATGGCGTCCTCGGCGAGCACGTACGACAACCGGAGATATCCGGGAGCTCCGAATGCCTCACCGGGCACGACCGCCACCTTCACCTCCTCGATCGCCGCTTCGACGACGTCGGCCGAACTGCTGATGG
>DASRBM010000516.1:0-5508 GCA_035653635.1 Acidimicrobiales bacterium
TACACCCTGGGGCCGCTGACCACCGATATCGCGCCGGGCTATGATCACATCACCTCGGCCATCGGCGCCGCCATGATTGGCTGGTTTGGCACAGCCATGCTTTGTGATGTGACCCCCAAAGAGCATCTGGGCCTGCCGAACAAGAAAGATGTGAAGGATGGCGTGATCGCCTACAAGATCGCCGCCCACGCGGCGGACCTGGCCAAGGGTCATCCGGGCGCCCAGGCGTGGGACGACGCCCTGTCGCGGGCCCGGTTCTCGTTCCGCTGGGAGGACCAGTTCAACCTGGCCCTCGACCCGGAGACGGCCCGCGCCTACCACGACGAGACGCTTCCGGCCGAGCCGGCCAAGACGGCGCACTTCTGCTCCATGTGCGGGCCCAAGTTCTGCTCCATGCGCATCTCGCACGAGGTGCGCCGGCTGGCCGAGGCCGAGGGGGTCACCCCCGAGGAGGCCCTCGCCCGGGGCATGGAGCGCAAGGCGGTGGAGTTCGTGGAGACCGGCTCCTCGCTGTACCGGGCCGCCCCCGGGGCCTGAGAGGCCGGTCGGCGCCTTTCCGGCCGACCCCGGGTAGACTGGCGACTGCGTGCCGGTGGCAGACGGGCCTCGGCACGGGGTCTTCCTCATCGTTCTCGAGCCCACGCCTCGGTGTGGCGAGTCCCCGAGGCGGACCCGCCCCAGGCGGTCGACGGGCGACCGCGCCTATCCGAGCAACGAGAGCGAGATGACGAAAACCGTTCACCGATCCCCCGCCCAGTCCGCCGCGCCTGAGAACCCGGCCATCGAGGTGCTCGCCACCGCAGAGCCGCCGACCTTCGCCGAGCTCGGTGTGGCCGAGCCGCTCGTGGCCGAGCTGGCCACCCAGGGCATCAGCCGCCCCTTCCCGGTGCAGGCCCTCACCATCGGCGACGGCCTCGCCGGGCGCGACGTGTGCGGCAAGGCCAAGACCGGGTCGGGCAAGACCCTCGCCTTCGGGCTGCCGCTGCTCATGCGGGTCGGCAAGGCCCAGGCCAAGCGGCCCCGCGGCCTCGTCCTGGTGCCCACCCGTGAGCTCGCCGTGCAGGTCGGCGACGTGCTCGCCCCCCTCGCCGACGCCGTCGACCGGCGGGCCGTCGTCGTCTATGGCGGCGCCGACATCGAGCGCCAGATAAAGAAGCTGCGCAAGGGTGTCGACGTGGTCATCGCCACGCCGGGCCGCCTCATCGACCTCGAGGGACGGGGCGAGGTGTCGATGCAGGACATCGAGGTGGTCGTGCTCGACGAGGCCGACCGCATGGCCGACATGGGATTCCTGCCCCAGGTCGACTGGCTCCTGCGCCGCGTGGAGGGCAAGCACCAGACGATGCTCTTCTCCGCCACGCTCGACGGCGACGTCGACCGTCTCGTGCGCCGACACCTCACCGATCCGGTGCGGCACGAGGTGGTGTCGGCCAACCTGACCGTCGACTCCATGGAGCACCGCTTCCTGCAGGTCCACCAGATGGACAAGGTGAAGGTGGCCGCCTCCATCTCGAAGGCGGCCCGCAAGGCTCTTCTGTTCGTGCGCACCAAGCGGGGCGCCGACCGCCTGGTCGAGCAGCTCGAACGCGAGGGCGTGCGGGCCGCCGCCATCCACGGTGACCTGCGCCAGTCGAGCCGGGAGAAGGCGCTCGAGGACTTCACCGCCGGCCGGCTCCATGTCCTCGTGGCGACCGACGTGGCGGCCCGGGGTCTCGACATCGAGGACGTCGACGTCGTGGTCCACTACGACCCGCCCGAGGACCACAAGGCCTACCTCCACCGTTCCGGACGCACGGCCCGCGCCGGCGGCAGCGGTGTCGTCGCCACCCTGGTGCTGTGGGACCAGATCCTCGAGGTCGAGCGCATCCAGAAGCGCATCGGGCTGACGCTGCCGATCGTCGAGATCTTCTCGAACGATCCCCGTCTCGGCGATCTCGCCGCCTGGTCCCCGCTCGACGAGGGCGCGGCCTGAGCGCCGCTCGGGTCTTCGGTCGTGGCCAAGGGCGGCAAGAAGGGGAAGAAGGGGAAGGCTGACCGGGCCCGGTTGGCCATGTCCTCACCGGCGGCCATGGCCGCCGCCACCGTGGAGACGGCGCCCACGGCCGTCAGCCGCGTGCTCGTCGTCACCGCCCATCCCGACGACGTGGACTTCGGCGTGGCCGGGACCGTCGCCGCCTGGGTCAAGGCCGGCGTGGAGGTCCACTACTGCGTGGTGACCGACGGCGACGCCGGAGGATCCGACCGCGAGCTGCCGCGCGCCGAGATGGCGCGCATCCGCCGACAGGAACAGCGCGATGCGGCGGCCGAGGTGGGCGTCACCGACGTGGTCTTCCTCGGCTATCCCGACGGCCGCCTGCAGGTGAGCCAGGAGCTGCGCCGCGACATCACCCGCCAGATCCGCCGGGTCCGGCCCGAACGGGTGCTGTGCCAGTCGCCCGACCGGATCTGGGACCGGCTGCCGGCCAGCCACCCGGACCACCTCGCCGCCGGTGAAGCGGCCGTGTCGGCCGTCTACCCCGACGCCGAGAACCCCTTCGCCCATCCGGAGCTGCTCGAGGAGGGCCTGGAGCCGCACTCGGTGACCGAGCTGTGGCTGATGGCCGCTCCGCAGTCGAACCGCGTGGTCGACGTGACCGACACCTTCGACCGCAAGATCGCCGCCCTGCGGGCCCACCGGAGCCAGGTGGGCGACGGTGCCGGTCTCGAGGAGCGGCTCCGGGGATGGCTGGGAGCCCAGGCCCAGGCGGCCGGCCTGCCCGAGGGTCGCCTGGCCGAGTCCTTCCGGGTGGTGCGCGTCCGCCTCGGTTGACGAGCCGGGTTCGACATCCGGGCGCGACGCGTCACACCCAGATGACGTCGTCCTCCACCGCTTCGCTCACCGACGCGCACGTCGGGCAGTACCAGCGGGCTTCGAGCGGTGTGCCGCAGGCGCGATGACGGGGCCCGTGCTCCTCGGCGCCCGACCCCCGTGCACCCCACCGGGTGAGCAGCAGCAGTGCGCCGGCCAGCTCGCGCCCTGCCTCGGTGACCCGGTACTCGAGCCGCGGGGGGCGGGTCGAGTAGGGGAGAGCCACGACGAGGCCGTCGCGCTCCAGGCGGCGCAGACGGGAGCTGAGGACGTTGGCCGCCACCCCCGGCACGGCTTCCTGCAGATCCGAGAAGCGCAGCGGACCGGCGAGGAGGGCGTCGATGACGAGCAGCGTCCAGCGGTCGCCCACCCGGGACACCGCCGCCTCGAGCCCGTTGCCCATGTCAATCATCGTCCCACGCCCTGTTCCCCTCCGGGTCTGACTTGAGTATAGTCACTTGCAAGTTGCTAGTGACTCTGGAGGTCGGACCATGGCATCGGTGCTCGAGGAGCTGTCGGCGGCGATCTCGGCGGTGAGCGAGGCGGTCGCCTCCTCGGTCGTCGGCGTGGGCCGGGGCGGCAGCGGGGCCGTGGTCGGGGACGGGGTGGTCGTCACCAACGCGCACAATCTCCGCAGCGAGGCGGTCACGGTGTCGTTCCCCGACGGGCGCCGGGTCGACGGCACGGCCACCGGGGTCGACGGCGATGGAGACCTCGCCGTCATCACGGTCGACACGGGCGACGCGCCGCCGCTGCAGCTGGCCGACGCGGGGCCCCGGTCGGGCGAAGTCGTGGTGGCCTTCGCCAACCCGGCCGGTGCCGGCGTGCGCGGCTCGCTCGGCATGGTGAGCGCGGTGGACGTGTCGTTCCGCGGCCCGAACGGGCGCATGGTCACCGGGGCCTTCGAGCACACCGCACCGCTCGCCCGGGGCTCGTCGGGCGGGCCGGTCGTGGACTCGTCGGGCCGGGTCCGCGGGATCGACACGCACCGGGTGGGCGACGGCTTCTACCTGGCGGTGTCGGCCGGCGCCGAGCTGCGTGCCCGCCTCGACGCGCTGGCCGCCGGCCAGGCCCCGCACCGTCCCCGGCTCGGCATCGCCGTGGCCCCGCCGCACGTGGCCCAGCAGCTGCGCCGCTCCGTGGGCCTGCCCGAGCGGCCCGGCCTGCTCGTGCACGCGGTGAACGCCGAAGGGCCGGCGGCCGCCGCCGGCATCGGTCAGGGCGACCTGATCGTGCGGGTGGCGGGCATCGACGTGGCCGACGTCGACCAGCTGGCCCGCGCCCTCGAAGCGACGCAGCCCGCTGTGCCCGTCGCCGTCGATCTCGTGCGCGGTGCCGACGAGATGACCGTCACCGTCCTCTTCCCCGCCTCGTAGTCGCCCTCGCCGCCCGGGCCGTCGGCACCGGGTCCGACGTCGCGCCGGCCTCCGGGGTCAGCCGCCGTGGTGCGGCTTGTGCGGCGCCGGCGGCGGAGGCGCGGTGGTGGTGGTCGTGGTCGGCGGCGGCAGGTTCATGGCGCTCGCCAGCGCGGCCACGTCGGCCATGAGCGTGGACGCCTCGGCCGGGGTGGCCTGACCCGTCGCCGCCGCCTGGAAGATCGTGCTCTCCATCACACCGAGCTGCTGCGCCGCCTGCTGGGCGTCGCCCTGGGCGCCGAAGGCGAGCGCTTGGCCGAGCTGGCTGAGCACGGCGCTCCCGGCCGCGGGACTGAGGGCGCCGACGGCCTCGCCCTGCTGCACGTCGTGGACGAGCGTCCCCGACACGGCACCGGCGGTGGACGCCGTCGTGGTGGTGGTGGGCGCCGTGGTGGTGCCGGTGGCGCCCGCCTTGCGACCGGCCGGACCGGAGCCGGCGGTGAGGGCCACGATGAGCCCGATGGCGAAGAGGACCGCCGCCACGATGCCGGCGCGCGCGAGCGGAGAGAGCGGCTGCCGTCGGGCGGCCGCGGCGCGGGCCGAGGCGCCGACGACGGTGGGCGTCGCCGTGGCCGTCGGCGGACCGTCGGGCAGAACGACGTTGGTGGCGGCCGGTCCCCGGGCGGCGGCGGCAGCCAGGTGGGGGGCGACGACGGTGGTCGCCGCCATCTCCGCCGCCGCCATCGCCTCCGTCGCGTGCGGGTCCCACGGGCGGGCGAAGGCGGGCGAGGCGAGGAGCTCGGCCACTTCGGCGGCCTCGGGACGGGCCACCGGGTTGTCGTCCACCATCGACGACAACAGGATGCGCCACGGGGCGGGCAGGCCCTCGCACGACGGCCGGGTGCCGGCGAGGCGCCGCGCCACCACCTCCGCCGCATTCCCTTCGTAGGGGCGCCGGCCGGTCAGGCACTCGAGGAGGATGGCGCCGAGCGACCACACGTCGGCGGCCGGTCCGACGCGATGGTGGGCGAGTTGCTCGGGTGCCATGTAGGCGGCCGTGCCCAACGTCGTGCCCGTGACCGTCAGCGTCGAGGCGTCGAGCAGCTGGGCGATGCCGAAGTCCGCCAACCGGACCCGGGGGCCGGGACCGAGCAGGACGTTGCCCGGTTTGACGTCGCGGTGCACGACGCCGCGCCGGTGCACGTAAGCGAGGGCGTCGGCCAGCGCCGCGCCGAGGGCGGCGCAGCGGTCGGCCGGCAGCGGGCCCTGGCGCAGGCGGACGGCGAGGCTCGGGCCGTCCACGAG
>DASRBM010000517.1:0-4340 GCA_035653635.1 Acidimicrobiales bacterium
GGCGTCGACGAGGGGCCGGCCGCTGACCGAGCCCCCGCCGCGGTCCTCGGGGACGAGCAGCGAGGTCCAGCCCAGCTCGGCTCCCTGGCGCCAGTAGCTCTCCTCGAAGCCGGCGTCGTCCTCGCGCAGCTTGCGCAGCAGGTCGAGGGGGACGGTGTTGTCGAGGAACCGGGCGGTGGTCTCCCGCAGGAAGGTCTGGTCCTCGGACAGCTGGAAGAGCATGGAGCAGAACGCGTGGAGACCGGAGGACGACGCTACTGGGCCGGCCAGGCGACGGACTTGACCTCGAGGTACTGCTCGAAGCCGGCGATGCCGTTCTGCCGCCCCACGCCGCTCTCCTTGTACCCCCCGAAGGGAACATCGGCGAAGTAGCCGGCACCGCCGTTCAGACCGATGAAGCCGGCCCGCAGCTTGCGGGCCACGGCGACGGAGCGCTCGATCGAGCCGGACATGACGTTGCCGGCGAGACCGTAGGGGCTGTCGTTGGCGATGCGCAGCGCCTCTTCCTCGCCCTCGTAGGGGATGACCACGAGGACGGGCCCGAAGATCTCCTCGCGGGCGATGGTCATCGAGTTGTCGACGTCCACGAACAGCGTGGGCTTCACGTAGAAGCCCCGGTCCAGCCCGTCGGGGGCGCCGGTGCCACCCACGAGCATCTTCGCCCCCTCGTCGATGCCCTTCTGGATGTAGCCCGTCACCCGGTCGCGCTGCCTGGCCGAGATGACCGGTCCGCACAGCACGTCGGGCCGCTGCGGGTCGCCCGGGACCACCGACTCGTAGATGCTCTTCAGGATCTCGACGCCCTCGTCGTAGCGCGAGCGCGGCAGGAGCATCCGGGTGGGGGTGGCGCAGCCCTGTCCGGCGTGCATGCACGGAGCGATGCCGATCATGCACGACAGGGCGAGATCGGCGTCCTCGAGGACGATGGTCGCCGATTTGCCCCCGAGCTCGAGGAAGAGGCGCTTCATGGTGGCCGCGCCCTTCTCCATGATGCGCTTGCCCACGGCCGTGGAGCCGGTGAACGAGACGAGGTCCACCTTCGGCGACACGGTCAGCTCCTCGCCGACCAGATGGTCCGAGGAGGGGATCACGTTCACCACGCCCGCGGGGATGTCGGTGCGGTCGGCGACGAGCCGGCCGATGCGGGTGGCGTTGAACGGTGTGTCGGGCGCGGGCTTGAGCACCACGGTGTTGCCGGTGGCGAGCGCCTGGCCGAGCTTGTGGATGGACACCTCGAAGGGGTAGTTCCACGGCACGATCGCGCCGACGACGCCCACCGGCTCACGCCAGACCCGCCGGGCCGTCAACTGGTTGGTGAGGGCGGAGACCTCGTCGCCCAGGTCCACGTCCCACGGGTACTCGTCGATGAGCTTGGCCGGGTGACGGAGTCCGCCCGCCAGCGGCGCGTCGAGCTGCGGCCCGTGGGTGACCATGCGGGGACAGCCGACCTCGGCGATGAGCTCCTCGCGCAGGAGCTCCTGTTCGCCCTCGAGCGCTTCCTGCAGCTGCTCGAGACAGCGCTTGCGGAAGGCGTGGTCGGTCGACCAGCTCGTCTCGTCGAAGGCCCGCCGCGCCGCGTCGATGGCCCGCTGCATGTCGGCCTTCGACGCGTCGGCGACTTCGCCGAGGACCTCTTCGGTGGCGGGGTTGATGTTCGTGAAGGTCCTGCCCGATTCGGCCTCGACGAGCTTTCCGTCGACGAGCATCCTCGGTTCGAAGTTGATGTCCCCCGGTGCGGCCACGACAGGCTCCTCCCTGGCCAGAATTGGCCCGGAACGTACCTGATATTGACGTCGCAGTCAACCTGCCGTACCGTCGCCGCATGCAGCTTCAGGGACGTGTGGCGATCGTGACGGGGGGCGCCGGAGGCCTGGGATCGGCCACGGCGCGCCGGCTGGCCGAGCTCGGCCTGCACGTGATCGTGTTCGACCTCGACGGGGACCGGGCCGCGGCCACGGCCAAGGAGCTCCCGGGATCGGCCATCGGGGTCGGCGGCGACACCACGGTCGACGACGACGTGGCGGCCGTGATCGAGGCGGCACGGGAGCTCGGCCCGGTCTCCGTGCTCGTCAACGTGGCCGGGGGCGGTGTGGGCGGTGGGCGCACCGTGGGCCGCGACGGCACACCGCACGACAAGTCCTCGTTCGTGAAGACCATGGAGATGAACGCGCTCGGGACGTTCAACATGAGCCGGCTCGTGGCCTCCGCCATGGCCGGCAACGATCCCGACGAGGAGGGCCAGCGCGGCGTCATCGTCAACACGGCCTCCATCGCCGGCATCGAGGGCCAGACCGGGCAGATCGCCTACGGCTCGGCGAAGGCCGCCATCCTCGGCATGACCCTCCCGATGGCCCGCGACCTGGCCCCGCTCGGGATCCGGGTGTGCGCCATCGCGCCGGGCACCATGGGCACGCCGATCATGCTGAGCGTCCCCGAGCAGATGCGCCAGAAGCTCGAGGGGGACATCGTCTTCCCGAAGCGCATGGGCCGGCCGGAGGAATTCGCCCTGCTCGTGGAGTCGATCGTCCGCAATCCGTACCTGAACGGCGAGAACATCCGCCTCGACGGCGCCCTGCGCTTTCCCCCGAAGTAGGATTTTTGCCGGGGGAGAACCCAGTTCTCTCTTGACTTCGATATCGACATCGGTAACGTGGTCGCTGGCGTGACCGCAGCAGGACGCGGTGCGCCGGGGGAGGGGGGACCGTCGGGGTGAAGCGGTGCTGTCGTACGTCCTAGCCGGGCTGGCGCTCGGCGCCATCTACGCCATCGCGTCGGCCGGACTGGTCGTGACCTTCGAGTCCGCGGGCGTCCTCAACTTCGCCTTCGGGTCGATGGCGTACGTCGTGGCCCGCTTCTACTACTGGTTCAACTCCCAGCACGGGTGGTCGACCGTGTCCGCCGGCCTCATGGCCATCCTCGTCGTCGGGCCGCTCCTCGGGGTCGTGCTCTACAACGTGCTCTTCCGCTTCATCCGCGACAAGACCACGCTCGTGAAGCTCGTGACCACCATCGGCCTGTCCGTGGCACTCCCGCCCGTCGTCGACTTCCTCCTCGGCACGCAGACCATCGACGCCGCCCCCGGCCTGGCGCTGCAGAGCGACAAGCCCTGGCATCTCTTCGGCACGCCCGTCACCACCAGCCAGGTCGTCACCTACGGGTTCCTGGCCGTGATCCTCGTCGCCGGCGTGGTCGTCATCCGGGCGACCGGCGTCGGCCTGCGGGTCCGGGCCGTGGTCGACTCGGAAGCCCTGGCCTCGTTGTCGGGCACGAACCCGGGCCGCGTCGCGCTCGGCGTGTGGGCGGCGAGCTCCACCATGGCCGGCATCGCCGGCATCCTGGTGGCGCCGGCGGTGGGACTGTCCACCGAAGGGATGACGACCCTCATGGTCGCCGCCTTCGCCGCCGTGGTGGCGGCACGGCTGCGGTCGCTGCCCGGCGCCGTGCTCGTGGCCCTCGCCATGGGTGTGGTGACCGACGTGATCCAGAAGTACCTGCCGCCCAACAGCGCCTTCACCGCCGACATCGTGCCGAGCGTGCCCTTCGCGGTGATGTTCGTGTTCCTCGTGATCTACGTCGTGCGGTCGGGTCCGATCGTGGAGCACTCGGGATCGGGCGGTCCGCTCGACCTCGCCATCCGTCCCGCCGGCGAGTCGGCCATGCGGGCCGGCAGCCTGCTCCGGGCCCCGACGCGCCGTGCACAGGTGCTGTCGGCCGTCCCGCTCGTCGTCGTCGCCGCCCTCCCCCTCGCCTTCCACGGCTCGCCCTACTGGCTCGGCCTGATCGCCCTCGGTACGTGTTACGCAGTCACCTTCCTCACCTTCACCGTGGTCACCGGTGAGGGGGGCATGCTGTGGTTGTCCCAGATCGTGTTCGCCGGCGCCGGCGCGCTGGCCACGGCGCAGTTCGTCACGGTATGGCACGTCCCGGTGCTGCTCGCCGTCGTCCTGGGCGGCGCGCTCGCCGCGGTCGTGGGCGCCTTCATCGGCGTCCTCACGATCCGCCTCGGCGAGCTCTACGTGGGCCTCGGGACGCTCACGTTCGGGTTGCTCGCGCAGACCCTCGTCTTCGACCGCAACCGGTTCCTCCACGACGGGCTCGGCGTCGCCCTCAACCGGCCGTCGTTCGCCGGGGGCGACTTCGCGTTCGCCTACCTGACGCTCGTCGTGTTCGCCGTCTTCGCGCTGCTCATCGTGAATCTCCGGCGTTCGACGAGCGGCATCGCCCTGCGGGCCGTGCGCGACAGCGAGCCCGCCTCGCGCACGCTGGGCCTGAGCGTGCTGCACGTGAAGGTCATCGTGGGAGCGCTGGGCGCCTTCGTGGCCGCCGTGGGCGGGGGCTTC
>DASRBM010000518.1:0-3590 GCA_035653635.1 Acidimicrobiales bacterium
GGTGTGGGGGCCGCTCATGGTCTGCGGCACGTACTACGCGGCCGTCGGCCAGCTGCCGTGGGAGATCTGGGTGGCGTCGGTGCCCTACGGGCTCCTGTGCACTGCGGTGCTCATGGGCAAGCACATCGACAAGGCCCCCTACGACGCGCCGCTCGGGGTACGCACCCTGCCCGTCCTCCTCGGCGAGCGCCGGGCGCGCCGTGCCACCCAGGCGATGATGGCGGCCTTCTACATCGCCGTGATCGTGTGCGTGGCCGTCCGGGCCATGCCCTGGCCGGCGCTCGTCGCCCTGCTCGCCGCCCTGCCGGGCACGGGCAAGCTCGCGCCGGTGTGGAAGGCCTTCTCCGAGCCGAAGCCTGACGCGCCCCCGCCCGGCTTCCCCGTGTGGCCGCTGTGGTTCGCCGCCGTGGCCTTCGTCCACACCCGCCGGGCCGGATCGCTCCTCGTTCTCGGCCTGGTCGTGGCCGCCGCCGCCGGCATCCACTGACCTCCGGCGGGCCGTCCGCCCGCTCCCACCTGGGCTTTTGTTGGGCATCCGTAGTCCCCTGGGATGACCTTCGACCCTATTGCGTGGTCAGTCGCGCGCCGATGACACCCAACGCATGGAAAACAACGCTAGTTGCGTCTGGCCAAACGCAATGCGTGGCCATATTCTGAGCCCTCAAAGGGCGGGGGGTTAGACATGGAAGTCGGACGCGCACATGCGTCGGCCCGGACAGGGGTCCGGATCGGCATCACACATCGCAGTGTCGCCTGGCGGCGGCGCTGGTCGATGGCCGTGGCTGCGCTGGGCGCGCTGCTCGGGGTCGCGGTTGCGGTTCCGGGGTCGGCGTTCGCGGCCGGCTCAACGGGGCTGCTCGGCAGCGTGACGAGCCCGTTGAGCGGGTCGACCGGTCTCTATCTGGTCACCGACACCTCGGCGGCGACGGCCTCGGCGGCTGCCTTCGACGCCACCGGCGTCGGCGGTCAGGTGGTCCAGAGCAACGACACCGAGCAGACGGTGGCGGCCGTGCTGAACTCGGCCGAGGTCTCCGCCCTCTCCGCCATGCCGGGTGTGCAGGTGACCCCGAACGTCGGGATCGCCGTGCAGGACACCGGCACCACCACGTCGACCCGGGCCCCGGCGGCCGTCTTCCCGCAGCAGACAGGCGCCACCCAGCTTTGGGCCCAGGGCGACACCGGCCAGGGCGTCAACGTGGCCGTCGTCGACACGGGCATCGACAACCTCCCCGACTTCGCCGGGCGCCTCATCGGTGGAGTCGACCTGAGCGGCGGGAACAACGCCTTCCAGGACGACTACGGACACGGCACCTTCGTCGCCGGGCTCATCGCCGGGAACGGGGCATCATCCAACGGCACCTACGTGGGCGAGGCGCCCGGAGCCGGCCTCGTCTCGGTGAAGGTGGCCGGGGCCAACGGCCAGACGGACCTGGCGACGGTGCTCGCCGGCATCAACTGGGTCATCTCCAACCACATCGCGCTGCACATCGGCGTGATGAACCTGTCGCTCGGCATGGTGCCATTCGAGTCGACGGTGTCGAACCCGCTCGACCAGGCGGTGGAACGGGCCTGGAGCGCCGGCATCGTCGTCGTGGCCTCGGCCGGCAACGCCGGACCGTTCAACGGCACCATCCTGTCGCCCGGTGACGACCCGCTCGTCATCACGGCCGGCGCCCTCGACGACCAGGGCTCGACGTCGCCATCGGGTGACACGATCCCGTCGTTCACGAGCGTCGGACCGACCAACCCCGACGGCTGGCCCAAGCCCGACGTGGTCGCCTCCGGCCGCTCCGTCGTGAGCCTGCGGGCGCCGGGATCGACGGTCGACCAGAACTTCCCATCGGCCCGCATCGGCACGGCCAACTTCGTCGGTTCCGGTACGTCCTTCTCGGCCGCCGTCACGAGCGGTGCGGCCGCACTGGTCCTCGGTGCGCTGCACGGGGCGAGCCCCAACGACGTGAAGGGCCGGCTCCTGACCGGTGCCGCCCCGGGCCCGGTCGGGAACCCGTTCGTCGACGGCCACGGCATGGTGAGCGTGCCCGGCGCACTGGCCGTCGCTCCGGGTAACAGCCTCCACATGCAGCAGACGGCGCCGACCCAGCCGACGCAGTGGGGCGCCACGGTCTCGCTGACACAGACGTGGCAGACCTCGGGGTGGAACCCGGCCAACTACTCGTGCCCGGCCAGCGGTGGCAACGGTACGTCGAGCGGTGGTCCGGGCTGCTTCAACGGCTCGTCGTGGAACGGATCGAGCTGGAACGGATCGAGCTGGAACGGCAGCTCCTGGAACGGATCGAGCTGGAACGGCAGCTCCTGGAACGGCTTCGCCTGGGGCGCCACCCCGTGGAGCGGATCGAGCTGGAACGGATCGAGCTGGAACGGCAGCTCCTGGAATGGTTCCAGCTGGAACGGATCGAGTTGGAACGGCAGCTCCTGGAATGGTTCGAGCTGGAACGGATCGAACGGTTCGAGCTGGAACGGCGGTGCGTGGAACGGTTCGGCCTGGAACGGCTCGGCCTGGAACGGCAGCGCCTGGAACGGATCGGCATGGAACGGCTCGGCCTGGAACTGACGCGGACCACGGGGGGCTGACATGCGTCTTCCGTGGCGGGCCAAGTCCGTGATCGTCGGGGCGGCGACGGTCGGGGCAGTCGCCCTCGCACTCGCCGTCCGCCACTTCGCCGAGGGGCTGACCCTCAACGGCGACCAGATCGCGGTCGTGAGCCTGTTCGGCGCACTGTGGGTGACGAGCTGGCTATGGCCGCTCGTCATCTACCGCGGAGAACAGTCCGAGGCTTGTCACCTCGACGAGGGCTTCCTCGTCGTGATGCTGCTGCTCGTGCCGGGTCCGGCCATCGTCGTCACCGTGGCCGCCGCCACGGTCATGGCCCAGGCCATCCGGCGCCGGCCGTTCGTGAAGGCCGTGTTCAACACGGGGCAGATGGTGTGCTCGGTGTGGGCCGGTTCGGCTGTCTACGGCCTGATTGCCCACGGGTCGGGTGGGGCCATCACCGGCACCCACATCCTCGGCGCCATCACCGGTGCGGCGGTCCTCTTCGTGGTGAACAGCCTGTCGGTGGCGCTCGTCCTCGTCGCCACCGGCGAGACGTGGCGCTCGGCCTTCCTCGAGGGCGCCGACATCCGCGTGCTCCTCGACGCCGGCAGTGTGGCCGTGGCCATCCCCACGACGCTCGCCATCGCTGCCTACCCGTGGGCGCTCCCGATCGCGGTCGTGCCGCTCGTCGTGCTGCGCCAGGTGCTCGCCGGGCACTTCGAGGCCCGCCACGACCGGGGCCGGCTGCGGGGCCTGTTCGAGGCGACGCTCGACATCACCCGGTCCATGGGGACGCAGGAGACGACCGATGCCATCCTGCGCTCGGCGCGCGAGCTCCTGCGCTGTGGCGAGGTGCGCCTGGCCGGCCGGCGCGAGGCGTCCGGCGAGCTGCAGGCCGGGCTCGACCTCCCCGACAACTCCCTCGTACTGAGCGTGTCGGGGCGCAGCCGGTCAGAGCCGTTCGACAACGCCGACCAGGCACTGCTCGACGCGCTGGCCGCGGTGGGCGCCACCGCCCTCACCAACGCCGCGCTCT
>DASRBM010000519.1:0-5784 GCA_035653635.1 Acidimicrobiales bacterium
GACCAGCCCGCCCAGACGCTCTCGCACGAGCTCGTCGAGTTCGTCGCCGAAACGTTTCACGGTGACGACGTGGACGGCCGCACGTCCCTGGGAACGAAACGCGTACAGCGCCACCCGGTCGCCAAGCCCGTGCAGAGCCGAGACCAACGCGGCCGCTGCCCGCCGCTGGTGTTCGTGCACCGGAACGCCGAGGACCCCGAGTTCGCCGGCGGAGGCGGACACGTCGAGCAGCACGAGGACCGCCAGGTCCCGACGACGCCGGACGCTGTCGATGAAGAGCCCGTCGTTGGGAGTGGTGCCCGCGACCACCTCGGCGCGGGCCTCGACCACGGCGTCCACATCGAGATCGTCCCCGTCGACCTGGCGGCGCCGGCGTTCGAAGCCCGTGCCCAGCCGACCAAGGGCGCGGCGCATGGCCACATCGGCGCGGATCTCGAATGGCTGCAGCTCGGAAGGCTCCGGCTCGGACTCGATCACGGTGCACCAGTCCAGGCGATAGGAGCGCCGGTGACGGTCCCATTCGGGGTACCGGTAGCCCGGTCGTTGCGCGGGCGGCGGGGCGTCGGGTGCGGGCGGACGAGCCGACGAGAAGGCCGTGGAACGACGGGACGGCGCGGCGCGGCGCGGGAGATGCGTCGGTGCGTCGGCGCCCGGCGGGCCGCCGCCGGTGGTCCGGGCGTCCCCGAACAGTCGCTTGAGCAGACGTCCGATGCCGCCACCGCCTTCGACGGGGCTGGTGAAATCGGCCACAGCACCCTCTTCCTCACCGTCGTCGAGGGCGCGCAGCGCGGCTGTCGCCGCTCGGCGGGACACGTGCCTGTGGGCCGGCGCACCATGGTCCGGGGCGCCCGGCTCGCCGGCGTGCACGTGGCGGGGACGGATGGTGCCGAAGAACGACGGCAGATGTCCGGCCACCGCGCCCGAAGAAGCCAGCTGGAGCGAGTGCGCCGGTGAGTCCGATCGCGCCGCGAGCTCCCGGTCGAGCGTGACCCGCACCGCCGCGGGCAGGAGTCGCTCGCTCGACAGGAGGGCGCGCTGACCCTCGACGGCGAGATAGCGGGGCACGAGCGCGGGACGGCGACGGAGCACGGCGAGGACGTCGGGCTGCAGGCTGCCGGCGGCGATCAGCGCGGCCTGCACCGTCACCGCGGCGATCGGGTCGGGCACCGCCTCGTCCACGAAGACGGTGGTCCCGTCGGTCCATGCCGGCTCACCCGGGCCGGTCGCCGTCACCTGCAGCGGACGGCCACAGACGGCCGACGCGAGCAGGGCGAAACGGCTGACCTCGTCCATCGCTCAGGTCCCGCCCCGAGGCCGGGTGACGGCGCCCCGCAGGACCGTCTCGCGGGCGAGGCCCTGCGCAGCCCGATGGCCGGCGGCGCGGACGATGTTCGGGGGGAACACGATCGCCTCCTGCAGGCACCGGGCCCGCACGTCCGCCGTCGCCCCCTCGATGTGGAATTCCCCCGACTTCTCGCCCTCGGTCATCACGGCCTTCACATGGCGCAGGTGCCAGCCGAACGACAACCCGAGGTCGGGCGTGCTCGGCGGTGACTGCCGCAACCAGGCGAGCTGGATCCGGAACTCGTCGCTGAAGCGCTCGGTGACGTGGATGTTGGCCCACATGAGGGCGTCGAGCTTCTCGAGGGCCGAGCAGTCCGCGTTCAGTGCCGCGTCCCATGCGCTCTTCACCTTTTCGGTGTAGGAGCGCATGATGGACGCGAGCAGGTCGTCCTTCGACCGGAAGGACCGGTAGAGGGTGCCCGTGCTGACCTCTGCGGCCCCGGCGATGTCGCGCATGGTGGTGGACTCGAAGCCCCTCCGGCCGAACTCGCGCCTGGCCACGGCCCGCAGATGCACGTTCCGGCCGTCCTCGCCGCCGTCGTCGTCCCCCCACTCGGCCACCACCTTGTCGACGGCCTGGAAGGACGAGGAGCGGTCGAGGGCCGCGTTGGACGGAGTGCGCGAGGCGATGCCCTGCAACAGGATGCGCAGGCGGATCTCCGGCACCTTTTCGGACCCCGGCGTCATATGGGACACGCCGACGCCCACGTGGAGCATGCTCTGGCACAGGCGGTCGCTCAGGAGTCCGAGGTCGATGCCGGCCCGTATGGCGCCGGCGGCACGGCCCTCGCGGAGGAGCTCGAGCATGGCCGCCTCGATGGCGACCGGTGTCTGGCTCGCCAGCTGGGCGAGTTCGTCGCCGAGCACGGCGGGTGGGTCGTACAGGGTGAGCAGCAGTGCGGCCCGATGACGGACGCCGCACGCCGCGATCTCGCGCCCGAAGGCGATGACGCGGTCCTCCACCGGCCTCTTCGAGTCGGTGTGGAGGTCATCGATTGCCACCGCCGCGAGCCGGTCGAGATCCTCGCGGTATCGACGCACCAGCTCGAGGACGATGGCCTCTTTGGACTCGAAGTGGTGGTACAGGCTGCCCGGCAGGATGCCACAGGCGTCGGCGATCTCCTTGAGCGAGGCGCGCAGTCCCGCCGACGCGAACAGCGTCGCTGCTGTCTGGAGGATCTCGTTGAGGCGCGCCCCGTCAGTCGACATCGGACCAGGATGGTAGTGAGCGGCGGGCGGGCCGGACCACGGCCTACTGCGCCCGGTACCAGTTCGGCGCGTTGGCGCAATTGAGCCCGGACGCCGGATCGGAGGGGTCGCGGACGAACCTCTGGTTGACGACATCGATGATCAGATAACAGCCGGGCCCCTGCTTGGCCACGGGGTTGGCGGCCGACTGCAGCCCACCCGCGTCGAAGCTCGTCACCTGCTTCAGCCCGTTCATGAGGTTCTGCCGGGTGATGCCGCCCCCGGCGTTGAGGCCGTCGACGAAGAGCATGCCCGACATGAACCCCATCACCGCGTACCAATCGGGCCGCGCCCCTCCCGACACCGCCTGGTACCACCGGTCGAACAGGGCCACCATCGGGTTGGACCCGGCGTCCTCACCCGCGTACATGGCCGTCTGGGCATAGGTGATGGTGCCGTTGACGGCGCTCCCGGCATCGGGGATGAGGCTCGGATCGTACGCGTTGGCGTTGTACACGGGAAGCGCCATCTTGAGACCGGCGGCCTGCATCGCCTTGGCCACGTTCGCGTAGTAGCTCGAGGTGGCGATGAACAGCAGGCCCTGGGCGCCGGCCGCCTTCATGGCCTGGGCGTCGGAGCTGAAGTCGGTCTGCGTCAACTCGATGTTCATGTCCTGGTAGACGAACTTGTAGCCGATCGACTGCAGCCCCTGCATGGCCGCCTGCGTCTCCGCCTGGGCCGTGGCCTGGTTGACACTGAGCACGGCCATGTGGCCGACGGCGTCGGGGTACTTCTGCTTGAGCGTCATCCATGGGGCCAGGTCGACGGCGATGCCCTGGGGCGAGGGCGAGAAGTTGTTCGCCAGGTTGAAGCGCTCGGTGCTCAACGCCTCTCCGACGTCGGGAACGCCGGGATTCGACTGCAGCACCGAGGCGCTCCCCTGGTCGACGCCGGAGAAGGAGCCGACGAAGCCGAGCACGGAGTTCATGAGTGACTGCGTTGCCGACGCGTTCTGACTGGCGTCGAGGTTGTCGTCGGCCGTCTTGAGCACGAGCTTCCGACCGCACACGCCGCCGACGCTGTTCAGGTAGGCGACGAACGCCTGCATGCCGTGCAGCGCACCGGCGAAGAGGCCGGGCACCGGGCCCGACAGCGTCGTCACCAGTCCGATGTCCACCTCGGACGCGCTCACGCCGGGACCGCTCGCCGGACCCCGGCACACGCTGTTCGCCACGGCCAGGCCTGGTACGGAGGAGGTACCGCCGCCCGCACCCGAGGCGTCCGCTCCCGACGTGCGCCCGGTCGCGCCGCCGCCGGCGGCGGCCGCCACGCCGGACTGACCAGCGGCGCCGGCCGGCCCGGTGACGGCCGAGGACGCCACGGTGGTCGCGGTGGCGTCCGCGCCGGCGCTGTTCGAGGCAGCGCCGTTTCCGTTGTCGAGCGCCGCGATCTGGGCCGGTGTCAGCCGCGCCCCGCAGCCGGCCACCACCACGCCCACGGCCAGCAACAAGGGCAGTGCGCGTCGGTTCTTGTGCGTGCCGCCGCCCACACGTCCTCCCCCGGGATCTCCGGCGCCGCACGTCGAACGCCGTCCCCGCCGTACCGTACGGTACCAAATACTTGTTCCGCAAGGCCTGGCCGGCCGGCGGTGCCCGGGATCACCGCCCCCCGGCCTGACCGGACTCGAGGCGGTCGATGAGCCGGGTCACGAAGCTCACGCTCTCCTCGTGCCCGGCGGTGACGCCGAGGGTCTGCTCGAGAGCGAGGACCTGGGTGAGACCGGTCATGAGCAGCAGCGCCGCCATCGGGGGGACGTCGTCCGCCGACACGCCGGTCGCCTCGAGCGCACGGCCGAGGGCCTGGAGCTGCATCGCCCGGTAGCGCTCGGCGTAGCGGGCCACCTCGGACCGGACGACCGGGTGGTGCTTGGCCAGCGCCACGAATTCGATGTTGAACGCCGCTCCCCTGGGATCTGCGTTGATCTCCCAGATCGTCCGCAAGGCCGAGGACTCGGCGAGGGCCCGTTCGGCCCGGGCGAGGCTTTCGTCGGCCCGCCGGCGGAAGACCTCGACGAAGAGGTCCTCCATGGAGCGGAAGTAGTAGTGGACCAGCTGCGGCTTGAGCCCGGCCTTCGCCCCCACCCGGCGCGACGTGACGGCCGCCGAGCCCTCGTCGAGCAGCAGCTGCTCCGCCGCCTCGACCAGGCGGGCCCGGGTCTTCGAGTCGGGCGCCCCGATGCGCCGGGGCGAGGGGGTGACCATGGACACCAAGTTGCCACACCCGGACGGCGGGTGCTAAGCAAGTGCCAAAATTTGCTGTGCGACTGCCCAGCGCCGGCCGGAGCCGGCGCGGACCGAAGGAGCCGGGGATGACCGACTGGAAGACCGTCGACTTCTTCAGTGACGAGTCGCTCGTCGAGGACCCGTACCCGTACTTCGACGACCTGCGCAACGAGTGCCCGGTGCTGCGCCTGCCGAGCGGCATCGTCGCCGTCACCGGCTTCGACGAAGCGAGCGAGGTCTACCTCGACGGCAGCAACTTCTCGTCCATCAATTCGGTGATGGGTCCGTTCATCCAGTTCCCCGTCCCCCTCGAGGGCGACGACGTGGGCGAGATCATCGACCGCCACCGCGACCAGATCCCGATGAACGAGCACATGGTCACGATGGACCCGCCCGACCACACCCGCGAGCGGGCGCTGCTCATGCGGCTCATCACCGGCCGGCGCCTCAAGGAGAACGAGGAGTTCATGTACCGGCTGTCCGACGAGCTCCTCGACGAGTTCGCCGGCCAGGGTTCGTGCGAATTCATCAGCGCCTACTCCCAGCCCTTCGCCATGCTCGTGGTGGCCGACCTGCTCGGGGTGCCGGAGTCGGACCACCAGCGCTTCCGCGAAGGGTTCGGCCTCAGCCACGCCCCGGGCAAGATCGGCTCCGAGGCGCCGACCGGCGGCGACATCAACCCGCTGTCGTGGCTCGACGACTGGTTCTCGCGCTACGTGGAGGACCGCCGGGCCAACCCGCGCAAGGACGTGCTCACCGACCTGGCGCTCGCCACCTATCCCGACGGCACCATGCCCGACGTCACCGCCATCGTGCGCACCGCCACCTTCCTCTTCGCCGCCGGCCAGGAGACGACGGCCAAGCTTCTGGCCGTCGCCCTCAAGTACCTGGCCGAGCATCCCGAGCTCCAGGACCGCCTCCGGGCCGACAAGTCGCTCATCCCCGCCTTCATCGAGGAGGCCCTGCGCAT
>DASRBM010000520.1:0-3559 GCA_035653635.1 Acidimicrobiales bacterium
TGACGCTCCCAGACCTTCTCGCTGAGTGTGCGGGTCTTCGACGAACTCATGCTCCCTGTCCTGCCACTTCCACGATCTCCACTCGCAACGTCCCTCCGGGCGCCTGGTACTCGACCACTTCGCCGGGTCCCTTCCCGAGCAGCGCCTGCCCGAGGGGCGACGCCGGCGACACGACGCTCAGGTCCTCGTGGCGCTCCTCGATCGAGCCCACCAGGAAGCGCTCCACCTCGTCGTCCCCCTCGTAGCGGATGGACACCACGGAACCGGCCGCCACCCGGCCGGAACCGGAGGCCGCCTCGTCCACCAGCTCGGCCCGGGACAGGGTGGCCTGGAGCTGGCGGATCCGGGCCTCCATCTTCCCCTGGCTGTCCTTGGCGGCGTGGTAGTCGCCGTTCTCGGACAGGTCGCCCAGGGCTCGGGCGGCCTCGATGGCGCGGGCGATCTCGACCCGGCCCCTCGTGGTCAGGTCCTCGAGCTCCGCCTGGAGGCGCTCGAAGGTGGCGCGCGTCAGGTGGGTGGTGTCCTCGGTCACGCCCCGAGGCTACCGGCTGCCCAGCGGCTGGCCGGAAGGCCTGCAGGCCGGGGGAGGACCACGGGCGCTGTTGACGGACGCTCGGGCGGCGAGGGACAATGGAACGCCCATGTACGACGCCCGCACCCCGGTAATCATCATCGAATAGGCGCACGCCCTCCCGGTGTGCGCCTCGACGACCGTCCACACTGTGGGCGGTTTTTCATTTTCGGTGACGGGACGGACGACCCGATCGGGCACCCGAAGGCGTCGGACGAACGAGCGAGAGAGAGGACCCAGTGGCTGCAGCGACGACCCACCGAGTGGCGGTGATCGGTGGCGACGGCATCGGGCCCGAGGTCGTGACCGAGGCGCTCAAGGTCGTGAGCGCCGCCGGCGTCCGCCTCGACACGACGTCGTTCGAGCTCGGCGCCGCCCACTACCTCCGTAGCGGGGAGGTGCTCCCCGACGCGACGCTGGCCGAGCTCCGGGGCTTCGACGCCATCCTCCTCGGCGCCGTGGGACCGCCGGTCGGCTCCACCGAGGTGCCGCCGGGCCTGCTCGAACGCGGGCTGCTGCTGCGCCTGCGGTTCGAGCTCGACCTCTACGTCAACCTCCGCCCGTTCACGGGTGTGCCCGGCGCACCCGCGCCCGACTGCGACTTCGTCGTCGTCCGCGAGAACACCGAGGGCACCTACGCCGGTGAAGGAGGATTCCTGCGCAAGGGCACGGCGCACGAGGTGGCGACGCAGGGGTCGGTCAACACCCGTATGGGTGTGGAGCGCTGCGCCCGGTTCGCCTTCGAGCTCGCCGCGCGCCGGCCCCGTGCCCACCTGACCCTCGTGCACAAGACGAACGTGCTCACCTTCGCCGGCGACCTGTGGCAGCGGACGGTCGACGAGATCGCCTCGGACTACCCCGGGGTGACCCGCGACTACAACCACGTCGACGCCGCCTGCATCTACATGGTGGAGCAACCGGGCCGATACGACGTCATCGTGACCGACAACCTGTTCGGCGACATCCTGACCGACCTGGCCGGGGCCGTCGCCGGGGGCATCGGCTTCGCGGCGTCCGCCAACCTCAACCCGGCCCGGACCGGCCCGTCGTTGTTCGAACCGGTCCACGGCGCCGCCCACGACATCGTCGGCACCGGCAAGGCGAACCCGCTCGCCGCCATCCGGTCTGCCGCGCTCATGCTCGAGCACCTGGCTGAGGCCGATGCCGCCGAACGGGTCACGAAGGCCGTCTCCCGCTACGTCGCCGAACACGACCCCCGCTCGCCGTACCCCTCCACGGTCGCCGTCGGCGACGCCATCGCAGAAAGGCTCTGACACCGTGCCCATCACACCCACCGACAAGATCTGGATGGACGGCGAGCTCGTCAGCTGGCAGGACGCCAACGTCCACGTGCTGACCCACTCCCTGCACTACGGATCGGGCGTCTTCGAGGGCATCCGCGCCTATCCGACGAGCAGCGGTGTCGCCGTGTTCCGCCTCACCGACCACATCAGGCGGCTCTTCGCCTCGGCCAAGGTCTTCCTCATCGACATGCCCTTCTCCGAGTCCGCCCTCGTCGAGGCGACCAAGGACGTGGTGCGGGTGAACAACCTCGAGTCGGGTTGCTACATCCGCCCTATCGTCTACCTCGGGTACGGCGAGATGGGCCTGAACCCGCTCCCGTGCCCGACGCGTGTCGCCATCGCCGCCTGGCCGTGGGGCACCTACCTCGGCGACGAGGGGGTCGCCAAGGGGATCAGGCTCAAGGTCTCGTCGTGGCAGCGCCACGACCCGAATGCCGTGCCCACCGCGGCCAAGGGCACCGGCATGTACGTGAACTCGTCGCTGGCCAAGGTCGAGGCGCTCAAGGCCGGCTACGACGAGGCGCTGCTGCTGGCCCCCGACGGCCGCGTGTCGGAGTGCACGGGAGAGAACGTCTTCGTGGTGAAGGGCGGCCGCATCGTGACGCCGCCGACGTCCGAGTCCGGGGCCCTCGAAGGCATCACGCAGGACTCGGTCGAGACCATCGCCCGCGACCTCGGTTACGAGGTGGTCCACGAGGCGCTCGTCCGCACCGACCTCTACACCGCGGACGAGGCCTTCCTCACCGGGACGGCCGCCGAGGTCGTGCCGATCCGCGAGGTCGACGACCGGGTGGTGGGGGAGGGCCGGCCGGGTCCCGTCACCAAGCGGATCCAGGAGACCTACTTCGGCGCCGTGCGCGGCGAGGTCGATCGGTACAAGGACTGGCTCGAGCATGTGTCCTGAGGGCAAGGAGACCAAGGAGTTGGGGCACGGTCACCGCCGCTCCAGTCACTCCCACGATCTCCCCGCGCTCCCCGAAGCCGTCGACATCTTCGACACGACCCTGCGCGACGGGTCGCAACAGGAGGGCCTCTCGCTCACGGTCGACGACAAGCTGCGGGTGGCGGAGCAGCTCGACCACCTCGGCGTCGCCTTCATCGAAGGCGGGTGGCCGGGCGCGAACCCGAAGGACGAGGAGTTCTTCGCCCGGGCACCGGCGGAGCTGCGGCTGTCGACCTCCACCCTGGTGGCCTTCGGTTCCACCCGGCGCCCCGGGGTCCGGGCCGAGGACGACGAGGTCCTGCGGCATCTGGTGAAGGCCAACACGGAAGCGGTGTGCATCGTCGCCAAGGCGTCGGAGGTGCACGTCACGGACGCGCTGCGGACCTCGCTCGACGAGGCGGTGGCCATGGCGGCGGAGTCGGTCACGTTCCTGCGCGAGCACGGCCTGCGGGTGTTCTTCGACGCCGAGCACTTCTTCGACGGGTACCGCATCAACCCGGAATTCTCGTTGCGTGTCTTGCGCGCGGCGCAAGACGCGGGTGCCGAGACGCTCGTGTTGTGCGACACGAACGGCGGCACCCTGCCGCACGAGGTCGAGGACGTGGTCGGACGGGTGGTGCAGGACTTCGCCACGCAGGTCGGCGTCCATTTCCACAACGACTCGGGCTGCGCGGTGGCGAACTCGCTCGCCGCCGTCGGTGTCGGCGCCACCCACGTGCAGGGGTGCGTCAACGGCTACGG
>DASRBM010000521.1:0-6961 GCA_035653635.1 Acidimicrobiales bacterium
ACCCGGCGCAGCATCTGGCGCACGATCAGCTCGATGTGCTTGTCGTGGATCGACACGCCCTGGTCGCGGTACACCTTCTGCACCTCTTCGACGAGGTACTGCTGGGTCTCCCGGATGCCCTTCACCTCCAAGAGCTCCTTCGGGTCCTTCGGACCCTCGACGAGGGCGTCGCCGGCGGCCACGTCCTGGCCGGCCGTCACCTCGAGGTGCGCCCGGGTGGACACGAGCACCGACTCCTCGGCCCCGTCGTCGGCCACGACCGTGATGCGGCGGCCGCCCTCCTCGTCCTCGATGCGGACCACGCCCGAGTGGTGTGCCAGCACGGCGGCACCCTTCGGGGTACGGGCCTCGAAGAGCTCGACGACACGGGGCAGTCCGTGCGTGATGTCCTCGCCGACCACGCCACCGGTGTGGAAGGTCCGCATGGTGAGCTGCGTGCCGGGCTCGCCGATCGACTGGGCGGCGATGACGCCGACCGCCTCGCCGAGCTCGATGATCCGGCCCGTGGCGAGCGACTGCCCGTAACAGGCGGCGCACACGCCGTGCTCCGACTCGCAGGTGAGCACCGACCGCACCCGGACCCGGTCGATGCCCGGGTCGTCGCGCAGCTGGGCCACGAGGTCGTCGTCGAGCATGGTGCCCGCCGCCATGACGGTGCCGTCGGCCAGGGACACGTCCTCGGCCAGCAGACGACCGTAGGCACGGGTCTCGAGGTAGGAGCGCCGCCCGGCGTCGTCGGGCGTCACGTCGTCGAGCCAGATGCCGCGCGACGTGCCGCAGTCCTCGATCCGGACGATGAGCTCCTGGGCCACGTCGACGAGACGACGGGTCAGATAGCCCGAGTCGGCGGTACGGAGGGCGGTGTCGGCCAGACCCTTGCGGGCGCCGTGGGTGGAGATGAAGTACTCGAGCACCGACAGGCCCTCACGGAAGGAGGACTTGATCGGCCGGGGGATCATCTCACCACGGGGGTTCGACACGAGGCCCTTCATGCCGGCGATCTGGCGGATCTGCTGCGAGTTCCCTCGGGCGCCGGAGTCCACCATCATGTCGAGCGGGTTGAAGGCCATGGTCGACAGCGACTTCTCCATGGCCCGTCCCACCTCGGACGTGGCGGAGGTCCAGATCTCGATCTCCTTCTGGCGCCGCTCGTCGTCGGTGATGATGCCCCGCTTGAACTGCGTCTCCGCCTTCTCGGCCTCGCGCTCGTAACGGTCGAGGATGGACCGCTTCTCCGGCGGCGTGCGCACGTCGTCGATGGAGATGGTGAGACCCGACTGCGCCGCGAAGCGGAAGCCGAGCGACTTGATGCGGTCGAGACTGGCCGCCACCACGTGCTTCGGCTCGGTGGCGGCGATCTCCTCCACGATGGACCCGATGGGCGTGTTGCGCTTGCCCACCACGTCGTTGACGAAGCGGAAGCCCTTCGGGAGGGCGCTGTTGAAGAACACCCGTCCCGGCGTGCTCGTGAGCTCCACGCCCCGTTCGGCGGCTTCGACGTCGGCCGACGCCTCGGGCGACGAGCCGTTGCCGTTCGTGGACGCGCCGTCGGGCGCGGCCCCGTCGAGCAGTCCGAGGGACTTGGAGATGGCCGTGTGCAGCGAGCTGCCCGCGCTCGGGCGCAGGACGATCTTCGCGTGGAGGTCGATCTCGCCCTCGTCGAAGGCCCGCTCCACCTCGTAGGCGTGGCGGAAGACCCGCCCTTCGCCCTTCGCCCCCTCCACCTGCAGGGTGAGGTAGTAGGCACCGAACACCATGTCCTGGGTCGGGACGGTGATGGGCCGCCCGGTGGCCGGGGACAGGATGTTGTTGGCCGACAGCATGAGGACCCGGGCCTCCGCCTGGGCCTCGGCCGACAGCGGCAGGTGGACGGCCATCTGGTCGCCGTCGAAGTCGGCGTTGAAGGCGGTGCAGACGAGGGGGTGGACCTGGATGGCCTTGCCCTCCACGAGCACCGGCTCGAAGGCCTGGATGCCGAGGCGGTGCAGCGTGGGCGCCCGGTTGAGGAACACCGGGTGCTCCTTGATGACGCCCTCGAGCACGTCCCACACCTGTGGGCGGCGCCGCTCGACCATGCGCTTGGCCGACTTGATGTTCTGCGCCAGCTCCAGGTCGACGAGGCGCTTCATGACGAAGGGCTTGAACAGCTCGAGCGCCATGAGCTTGGGCAGACCGCACTGGTGCAGCTGCAGCGTCGGGCCGATGACGATGACCGAACGGCCCGAGTAGTCGACGCGCTTGCCGAGCAGGTTCTGGCGGAACCGGCCCTGCTTGCCCTTCAGCATGTCGGACAGGCTCTTCAAGGGACGGTTGCCGGGCCCGGTGACGGGACGGCCGCGCCGCCCGTTGTCGAACAGGGCGTCGACCGCCTCCTGGAGCATGCGCTTCTCGTTGTTGATGATGATCTCGGGCGCGCCCAGGTCGAGCAGTCTCTTCAGCCGGTTGTTGCGGTTGATCACCCGGCGGTAGAGGTCGTTCAGGTCCGAGGTGGCGAAGCGGCCGCCGTCGAGCTGCACCATGGGGCGCAGGTCGGGCGGGATGACCGGCACGACCTCGAGGATCATCGCCCTCGGGTCGTTGATGCGCCGGCCGTGCTCGTCGCGCCGGTTGAAGGCGGTGACGATCTTCAGGCGCTTGATGGCCTTCTGGCGGCGCTGGGCCGACAGCGGGCGGCGCCCGTCGGTGGCGTCGATGGCCTCGCGGAGCTTGACCTCCTCGACGTCGAGGTCGATGCGGTCGATGAGGCGCGAGATGGCCTCGGCCCCCATGCCGCCCTCGAAGTAGTCGTCGTAGCGGATCTTGAGCTCACGCCACAGCAGCTCGTCCTCGATGATCTTGCGGGGGAAGAGGTCGCGGAACTCGTCGAAGGCGCGCTTGGCCAGGTCGATGTCGGCGTCCGCGCGCTCGCGCACCGACGCGATCTCCTTCTCGGCCAGACGCTGCCGGGCCTTGATCTCGGTGTCCTTGGCCCCTTCCTTCTCGAGCTCGGCCAGCTCGGTCTCGAGCGCCTTGAAGCGGCGGTCGATCTCGAGGTCGCGCTGACGCTCGATCTGGCCGACCTCCTCACCGAGCTCCTGCTCGAGGGCCGGCAGGTCCTCGTGCCGGCGCTCGTCGTCGACCCAGGTGACCAGGTTGGCGGCGAAGTAGATGACCTTCTCGAGCTGCTTGGCCTTCAGCTCCTCGCGGGCCTCGGTGCCCATGAGGAGGTAGGCCAGCCAGCTGCGGGTGCCGCGCAGGTACCAGATGTGCACGACCGGGGCGGCCAGCTCGATGTGGCCCATCCGCTCGCGGCGGACCTTCGAGCGGGTGACCTCCACGCCGCAGCGCTCGCAGACGATGCCGCGGAAACGGACCCTCTTGTACTTGCCGCAGTAGCACTCCCAGTCCTTGGTCGGACCGAAGATCTTCTCGCAGAAGAGCCCGTCCTTCTCCGGCCGCAGGGTGCGGTAGTTGATCGTCTCGGGCTTCTTGACCTCACCGTTGGACCACGAGCGGATGGACTCCGCCGTGGCCAGGCCGATCCTGAGCTGGTCGAAGTTGTTGACGTCCAGCACGATCAGAAACTCCTCTCCGCAGCGCGGCGCTCGTCCTCTTCGTCCGACCCGCGCTCGGGCCGGCTGATGTCGATACCGAGCTCCTCGGCCGTCCGGAAGACGTCCTCGTCGAGCTCGCGCATCTCGATCTCCTCACCGGTGGTCGACAGCACCTCCACGTTGAGGCACAGCGACTGCATCTCCTTGATGAGCACCTTGAAGCTCTCGGGGATGCCGGGTTCGGGGATGTTCTCTCCCTTGACGATCGCCTCGTAGACCTTGACCCGGCCGAGGACGTCGTCGGACTTGATGGTGAGCAGCTCCTGCAGCGCGTAGGCGGAGCCGTAGGCCTCGAGGGCCCACACCTCCATCTCCCCGAACCGCTGACCGCCGAACTGCGCCTTCCCACCGAGCGGCTGCTGCGTGATCATCGAGTACGGGCCGGTCGACCGGGCGTGGATCTTGTCGTCCACGAGGTGGGCCAGCTTCAGGATGTACACGTAGCCCACCGAGATGGGGTTGTCGTAGGCCTCGCCGGTGCGGCCGTTGTAGAGCGTGGCCTTGCCGTCGGTGCCGATGAGGCGTGAGCCGTCGGCCGAGTCGGAGCCGAGGCGCTCGAAGACGCCCTGGATGGTGGGATGCCGTCCGGCGTCCTCCTCCTCGTCCCAGTGGGCGCCGTCGAAGGCGGGCGTCGCCACCCACACGGCCGGGTCGGTGCGGGGCCGGGTCTTCGACTCGGTGCCGCGCACGGGCGGGTTGTGCGAGTCGGCGCCGTCCCAGCCCCAGCGGGCCGCGTAGCCGAGGTGCGACTCGAGCACCTGGCCGACGTTCATCCGGCTCGGCACGCCGAGGGGGTTCAGGATGATGTCGACCGGGGTGCCGTCGGCCAGGAACGGCATGTCCTCGACGGGCAGGATCTTCGAGATGACGCCCTTGTTGCCGTGGCGTCCGGCGAGCTTGTCGCCCTCGGAGATCTTGCGCTTCTGGGCCACGTACACCCGCACCAGCTGGTTGACGCCGGGCGGCAGCTCGTGGCTGTCCTCGCGGGAGAACACCCGCACGTCGATGACCTTGCCCGACTCGCCGTGGGGCACCTTGAGCGAGGTGTCGCGCACCTCGCGGGCCTTCTCACCGAAGATGGCCCGCAGCAGCCGCTCCTCGGGCGTCTGCTCCGTCTCACCCTTTGGGGTCACCTTGCCGACGAGGACGTCGCCGGGGCCGACCTCGGCGCCGATGCGGATGATGCCGCGCTCGTCGAGGTCGGCGAGGATCTCCTCCGACAGGTTGGGGATGTCGCGGGTGATCTCCTCGGCGCCGAGCTTGGTGTCGCGGGCGTCGACCTCGTGCTCCTCGATGTGGATGGAGGTGAGGACGTCGTCGCGCACGAGACGCTCGGACAGGATGATGGCGTCCTCGAAGTTGTAGCCCTCCCACGGCATGAAGGCGACGAGCAGGTTCTTGCCCAGCGCCAGCTCGCCGTTGTGGGTGGCGGCCCCGTCGGCCATGATCTCGCCGGCCGCGACCTTCTGGCCCTCGTCGACGATCACCTTCTGGTTGATCGAGGTGTTCTGGTTGGAGCGCCGGAACTTGGCCAGCTGGTAGCGCTTGCGGCCGAGCTCGTGACCGAGCCGGTCCTTCTGGCCCGGGTTGTACTCCACGATGATGTGCTCGCCCGACACCTCGGCCACGGTGCCCGCGCCCTCGGACACGATCACGTCGCCGGCGTCCTGGGCGGCGCGGGCCTCGACGCCGGTGCCGATGTAGGGGGCCTCGGGCACCACGAGGGGCACCGCCTGCTTCTGCATGTTGGCGCCCATGAGGGCCCGGTTGGCGTCGTCGTGCTCGACGAAGGGGATCAGTGCGGTCGACACCGACACGATCTGCTTCGGCGAGACGTCCATCAGGTCGACCTCGGCCGGCGGCACGTAGTCGATCTCACTGGTCGTGCCGTAGGAGGTGGAGGTGGCCCCCACCCGCACGCCCGCGCCCTGCGGGCCGCGGCGCACGAGCACGCGCTCGTCCACGAAGTGGCCCCGCTCGTCGAGCTTGGCGTTGGCCTGGGCGATGACGTGCTCCTCCTCCTCGTCGGCGGCGAGGTAGACGATCTCGTCGGTGACCCGGCCCTCGACGACCTTGCGGTAGGGGGTCTCGATGAAGCCGTACTCGTTGACCCGGGCGTAGGTCGCGAGCGCGCCGATGAGGCCGATGTTGGGGCCTTCGGGCGTCTCGATCGGGCACATGCGGCCGTAGTGGGAGCTGTGCACGTCACGGACCTCGAACCCGGCCCGCTCCCGGCTGAGACCGCCGGGCCCGAGGGCCGACAGGCGGCGCTTGTGGGCCAGACCCGACAGCGGGTTGTTCTGGTCCATGAACTGGCTCAGCTGGCTGGTGCCGAAGAACTCCTTGATGGCGGCGACCACGGGCCGGATGTTGATGAGCGTCTGGGGCGTGATGGCTTCCACGTCCTGGGTGGTCATGCGCTCGCGCACGACCCGCTCCATCCGGGACAGGCCGACGCGGACCTGGTTCTGGATCAGCTCGCCGACCGAGCGGATACGGCGGTTGGCGAAGTGGTCCTGGTCGTCGATGCGGTAGCCCGACTCGCCGTCGGCCAGGTGGAGCATGTAGGTGGCCGTGGCCAGGATCTCCGACGGCGACAGCACGCCCTGGTCGGGCGCGGGGCGCTCCAGGTCGATGTCGAGGATGCTCGAGACGCGCTCGATCTCGGGACCGAGCTTGCGGTTCAGCTTGTAGCGGCCGACCCGGGTGAGGTCGTAGCGCTTCGGGTTGAAGAAGGCGTTCTCGAAGTACCCGCGCGCCGCCTCGGCCGACAGCGGCTCGCCCGGACGGGCCCGCTTGTAGATCTCGAGGAGGGCCTCCTCGCGGCTCGGGGCGATGTCGCGCTCCTTCTCCCACTGGCCCTCGAGGAAGTCGAAGTGGCGCACGAAACGCGACAGGAAGGCCTCGTCCTCGTAGCCGAGCGCCCGCAGGAGCACGAACAGCGACAGGCGGCGCTTGCGGGCCACGCGGGCCCCGGCCGTCACGTCCTTGGAGGGCTTCGCCTCCACGTCGAACTCGATCCACTCGCCGCGGTAGGGGTGGATGGTGCCGGTGACGATGGTCTTGGCGTCGCGGCCGGGCTGGAAGATGACGCCCGGGGACCGCACCAGCTGGCTGACGACCACCCGCTCGGTGCCGTTGATGATGAAGGTGCCCTTGTCCGTCATCATGGGGAAGTCCCCCATGAAGACGGTCTGCTCCTTGATCTCACCGGTGTTCGCGTTCTGGAACTGCGCCCGCACGAAGATCGGCGCGGCGTAGGTCATGTCCTTCTCTTTGCACTCCTCGACGGTGAACTTGGGCGGAGGCCTCAAGTCGATGTCGGTCGGGTCGAATTCCAACTCCAGACGGAGCTGCCCGGTGAAGTC
>DASRBM010000522.1:0-4840 GCA_035653635.1 Acidimicrobiales bacterium
CTCTCGTTCCTACCGCTCGACGAGCTCCTCGACGAGCTGCTCGCCCGGACCTTGCGGGTCATCAACGGCGACGTGGCCACCGTCTTCCTCACCACTGCCGACGGACGCTTCCTGACGGTGCGGGCGTCGAGCGGGACGAAGCTCATGGTGGGCTCGATGGTCCCCATGGGCGAGGGCGTCGTCGGGTCGGTCGCCGCCGACGCCCAGGCGGTGGTGGTCGACGACGTGGCCCAGGTGGCCCAGGCCATGCCCCTCGTGCGCGACCGGATGTCCTCGCTCGTAGCCGCCCCGTTGCTCGTCGGCGAGCGGGTGATCGGCGTGGTGCTCGTCGGCAGCCAGAGGTCGTACCGGTTCCGCCCGCGCGACCTGCGGTTGCTGCAGCTGGTCGCCGACCGGGCCGCGGCGTCGATCGAGCGGGCCCGCCTCGACGAGAGCGAGCGGCGCAGCCGTCTCGGAGCGGAGCAGGCCCGGCGGCACCTCGACCTTCTCACCCGGGCCGGCGACGTCCTCGCCACCGCGCTCGAGTCTTACGAGGAGACCTTCGTCCGTCTCGTCGACGTCGTGGTGCCGTCGTTCGCCGACTGGTTCGCGGTGGACCTCGTCGACGACGGCGGGGAGGTGGCGCGGGTCGCCTACGGCAGCAGAGGAGAGGCGCCACACGGCCGCGACGACGCCGAGCGTCACCGGCACCCCGACGGCGACCGCCTCATCCACCAGGCGCTCGCGACCGGCAAGCCGGAGCTCGTGCTGAATGCGAGGCGCATGGGGCCGTCCCACAGCGGGGAGCTGGCTGCGCCGGGCACCTACACCGACGCGGCCCCCGCCGCCGGCGTGGAGTCGATGATGATCGTGCCGGTGCACGTGCGGGGTCTCGCCTTCGGCGCCCTCAGCCTCGTGACCGGAAGCGGTCGCCGGGGCTACCGGCGCTCCGACCTCGACACCGCCCTCGGCCTCGCCGACCGGGTCGCCATCGCGGTGGAGCGGGTGCTCTTGTGGCGCGAGACGCGCCAGGCCGAGCACGCGGCCACCCGCAACGCGGCACAGCTGCGGCGCCTGGTCGAGGCGGCACTCGGAGTCAACGCCCCGCTCGAGGAGCCAGAGGTCCTGCGGGCCCTCGCCGACCAGGCCCGCTACGTCCTCGAGGCCGACCGGGCCGTGCTCGTCGCCGGGCGGCGGGCCGAGGTCCTGTCGCCTCCCGACGCCCTGTGGGACGACCTGTCGGAGGCGGCCCGGGCCGTCGCGCAGTCCCAGCGTCTGGTGCGGGCGGCCGATTGGCTGGCCGTGCCGGTGACCGATCGACAGGCGCTCGTCGTCGTCCGTGAGGGCGGATTCTCGGGGGAGGGCGAGTCGATCCTTGTGCTGCTCGCCCAGATGGCCTCGGTCGCCCTCGAGAACGCCCGCCTCTACCAAGTGGTGCAGGACAACGAGGAGCGTCTGCGGGCGGTGGTCGACTCCTCGCCGCTCGCCATCGCCGAGCTCGGGGCGAGCGGCGGAGCCCAATGGTGGAACCGGGCCGCCGCCGCGCTCTTCGGGTGGCCCGAACCGGGGTCGCCCGGGGCCGACGCCCGCCTTCCGGTGAAGGACGTGGCCCGACTCGAGGAGCTGCTGGCCGGTACCCGCGCCGGGCGGGCCAACGTCGGCGTCGAACTGGCGGCCGAACGCCCCGACGGACGGACGCTGCTGCTGTCGGTGTCGAGCGCGCCGTTGCGCGAGCACGGCGGGATCCTCGTCGTAATGGAGGACGTCACCGAGCGGCGGCGGATGCTCGAGCAGTTCAACCAGGCCGAGCGGCTCGGGGCCATGGCCCGACTCGCCGGGGGTGTGGCGCACGACTTCAACAACCTGCTCACCGTGATCCTGGGCTCGAGCGAGATCCTGCTGCGCCAGGTGGCCGACGACTCCGCGCTGGAGGAAGTCGAAGCGATCAGGCGTGCGGGCGAGCGGGCCGCCGCCCTCACCAGCCAGCTCCTCGCCATCGGCCAGCGGCCGCCGGTGCAGGCGGTGGTGGTCGATCCGGACGAGGTGATCGCGGCCACCGAACCGATGCTCACGCGGGTCTTCGGACCGGACGTCGTGGTGGAGCTCGTGCCGGCCGCCCTGCCGCAGCGGATCCTCGTCGACCCGGCCGAGCTCGAGCGGGCCGTGCTCAACCTCGCCATCAACGCGAAGGACGCCATGCCGCACGGCGGTAGCTTCACCGTCACCACCGCGCCGCGCGCCGTCGGGGCCCGCGCCTACGACGTGGCGGTGATCGTCTCCGACGACGGCGTGGGGATGGACGGCGAGACGGCCGCCCACTGCTTCGAGCCCTTCTTCACCACCAAGGGGCGGGCGAAGGGCACCGGGCTCGGGCTGGCAGCCGTACACGCCATGGTGACCCAGGCCGGCGGACGGGTGACGGTCGAGAGCGAACCGGGCCACGGCACCACCTTCACCCTGTCGTTCCCGGCTGCGACCGGAGAGCCCCGGCCCGAGACCCCCGAGCCGCCGGCCGTAGGGGGACGCGAAACGGTGCTCGTGGTCGAGGACGAGGACGAGCTCCGTCGTCTCGAGGTCCAGGCGCTCGAATGGCGTGGCTACCGGGTGCTGTCGGCCGCCGGCGGTCCGTCGGCACTCGATCTGGTCGAGCGCGAGGGCAGGCCCGATCTCGTCGTCACCGACGTCGTCATGCCGGACATGGGGGGGCCCGAACTGGCGACCCGGCTGCGGGACCGCTGGCACGATCTGCCCGTGCTGTTCGTCTCGGGCCATCTCGACGAGCACGACATCGGCGCCGGGGAGGATCTCCTGGCGAAGCCCTTCACCCCCGACCAGCTCGCCGGCCGGGTGCGCAAGGTCCTCGACAATCAGGGTTCGAAGCGGTAGCCAACGCCTCGCACGGTGCGGACCCAACGCGGGTGCTCGGGGTCCGTCTCGATCTTGCGACGGACCCGGCGGATGTGCTCGGTGACGGTGCCGGCGTCCTGCCAGTCCGAGGAGGACTCCCACACGTTGGCGAGCAACTGCTCGCGGCTGAAGACCTGACGGGGGGAATTGGCCAGGAACAGCAGGAGATCGAACTCCTTGGCCGTCGTGGGGACGAGCTCGCCGCGCACCGACACTTCGCGCGACAGCGGGTCGATGACGAGGTCGCCGAACTCGAGCGTCATGGGGACGGGTCCGGGGCGCTGGCCCGCTCGGCGGAGCACGCTGCCGACCCGGGCGGCGAGCTCGGCGGCGGAGAACGGCTTCACCACGTAGTCGTCGGCTCCGAGCTTCAGACCGAGGACCCGATCGGTCTCCCGCCCCCGTCCGGTGAGGAGGATGACGGGGATGTTGCTCGAGCGCCGGATGGCGGCCAACAGGTCGAACCCGTCCTCCCCGGTGAGCATGACGTCGAGGATGACGAGGTCGGTCCGCCGCCCGGAGAGGATGGACAGAGTCTCGGGCCCGGTGGCCGCCTCCTCCACCTCGTATCCCTCGGTGGCGAGCAGCCGAGAGAGCATGCTGCGCACGTCCGGGTCGTCGTCGACCACGAGGAGCCTGCCGAGCGTCTTGGTCATAGGGCGAGAGTGAACTACGGCCTCGGTCGGCACATCGACCCTCCGGTTCGCCGCTGCCGCCAGCGGCTCCTTCCCTACGCTACGTATTGAACGCCCTGGTCGGCAGGGGAAAAGGTCCCATTGGGGAGTTGGGCGAAGGTTGATCCCCAGTAGCGCAGGGGGTGAACTGGCCGTCGCACACTCGACCCTGTGACCGCCCGGCTCAGGCTCGCCACCGCCACCGCCGAACCCGCCACCGAGGCGCCCACCCGGGTCCTCGTGGTCGGGACCGACGAGTGGGCCATCGAGCAGACGGCTCCCCTTCTCGAGCGCCAGGGATGCACCGTGCTGCGTTGCCACGAGCCGGGTGAGCCGGCCTTCCCGTGCAACGCGCTCATCGAAGGGAGGACCTGCCCGCTCGACGCCGGATTCGACGTCGTCGTGAACGTGCGGGCCCGGGCCCTCAACAGCCTGGCGCCGAGCGAGTTCGGCGTGGTGTGCGCGCTGCACAACGACATCCCCCTCGTGGTGGCGGGAATCGGCAGCGAGCATCCGCTGCGGCAGTGGACGACGCGACTGGTGGACAGGGGCGGGGACGTGGCCAGCGCCGCCAAGGCGGCGGCCGTGACTTCGGGAGGACGGGTATGACGCGCGGCCGGGAGCGGGTCATCGACGAGATCGAGCCCTGGCTCGAGCAGCTGTGGCGGGAGATGGGGACCGACCTGCTGCTCGTGGCCGGCGCCCCCCCGCTCATGCGCGTGGAGGGCGCGCTGCGGCCCATCGAGGGAGCGGCTCCGCTCACCCCGGTGGGAGTGGAGCGCATCGTCACCGCCGTCATCGGCGACGGCCTCGTGCCGCAGTTCGAAGCCGAGCGCGAGGTCGACTTCGCCTTCGCCTGGCGGGATCTGGCCCGGCTGCGGGGGAACGCCTATCACCAGCGCGACACCTGCGCCATGTCCCTGCGCCTCGTCCCCTACGAGATCCCGACGTTCGCCCAGCTCGGCATCCCGTCGGTGGTGGAGCGGCTGGTGGGCTTGCCGCAGGGGCTCGTGATCGTGACCGGCCCCACCGGATCCGGGAAGTCCACCACCCTGGCGGCGATGATCGACTGGATCAACCGCAACCGCTCGTGTCACATCGTCACGATCGAGGACCCGATCGAGTACCACCACGGCCACATGCGCTCGGCGGTGAGCCAGCGCGAAGTCGGGTCGGACACCGAATCGTTCGACCAGGCCCTGCGTTCTGCCCTGCGCGAGGATCCCGACGTGCTGCTGATCGGCGAGATGCGCGACCTCGAGAGCATCCAGACCGCGCTC
>DASRBM010000523.1:0-4104 GCA_035653635.1 Acidimicrobiales bacterium
TCTCCGGGCACCTCGACTGGTTCGCCGACGCCATGTACCCGCCGATGGAGCTGGACGAGGGCCAGCGCTACTACCTCAAGCCGATGAACTGCCCGTTCCACATCCTCATCTACCGGAGCAGGCAGCGTTCGTACCGCGAGCTCCCATTGCGGTTCTTCGAGTTCGGCAGCGTCTACCGATACGAGAAGTCCGGCGTGGTGCACGGTCTCACCCGGGTCCGGGGCATGACGCAGGACGACGCCCACATCTTCTGCACCCAGGAGCAGATGGTGGGGGAGCTGAAGAGCCTGCTCACCTTCGTCCTCGACCTGCTGCGCGACTTCGGCCTCGACGACTTCTACCTCGAACTGTCGACCAAGCCGGAGCACAAGGCGGTCGGGACCGACGAGGAGTGGGAGCAGGCCACCGAAGCGCTGCGCACCACGGCGCTCGAGTTCGGCCTCGAGCTCGTGCTCGACGAGGGTGGCGGCGCCTTCTACGGGCCGAAGATCTCGGTGCAGGCCCGCGACGCCATCGGACGACACTGGCAGGTGAGCACGATCCAGCTCGACTTCCAGCTGCCGCAGCGCTTCGGGCTCGAGTACGTGGGTTCGGACAACGCCCGCCACCGTCCGGTCATGATCCACCGGGCCATGTTCGGTTCGGTGGAGCGCTTCTTCGCCATCCTGCTCGAGCACTATGCGGGTGCACTTCCCACGTGGTTGATGCCGACGCAGGTCGTGGTGCTGCCCGTGCGCGACGACCATCACGACTACGCCGTGCAGGTGGCCGACGCCTGCCGCTCGGCGGAGCTCCGTGTCGAGGTGGATCCGGCCACCGAGCCGCTCGGTGCCCGCATCCGGCGGCACAAGCTCGAAAAGGTGCCCTACGTGCTCGTGGTGGGTGACGCCGACGTGGCTGCCGGCACCGTCGGGGTGAACCGCCGCGGGGCGGAACGGCCCGAGCGCGACGTGGCGGTGAGCGAGATGGTCCGGGCTGTGGCCGACGAGGTCGTGGCCCACGGAAGCCCGTGAGCCTCGAACACCTCTGGGCCGGCTGGCGCCACGAGTACGTCGTCGGCGCCACGGCCGAGGAACGTAAGGGGGGTGACGGCGAGTGCGTGTTCTGCCGCATCGCGGCGAGCGGCCCACCGTCGGCCGACAACGGCATCGTGTGGCGCGGTGAGCTCGTCTTCGCGGTGCTCAACGCCTACCCGTACGCGAGCGGCCACCTGCTCGTGTTGCCGGTACGGCACCTGTCGGAGCTCGAGGAGCTGACCTCCGACGAGTCGAGTGCCCTGTGGGATGCCACCAACAGCGCCACCAGTGCGCTCGCCCGTGCCTACGAGCCCGACGGCATGAACATGGGGGCGAATCTCGGAAGAGCGGCAGGAGCAGGCATTCCGAAGCACCTGCACCTGCACGTACTCCCGCGGTGGTCGGGTGACACGAACTTCATGACGACGGTGGGTGGCCTCCGGGTGATGCCCGAGCCGCTCGCCACCAGCTGGGAGAAGGTGCACAGGGCCTGGCCCGCCTGAGCGGGCGCGCTACTCCGCCTTGGCCTTCGCCAGTCGGTCCACGAGGTTCGCCGGCACCACGTCGTAGTGGTCGTGCTCGGCCCGGAAGCGCCCCCGGCCACCGGTGAGCGATCGGAGGTCGACCGCATAACGCTGGATCTCGCCCGTCGGTACCACGGCGGTGATCACCTGGCGGCCGTCGGCGAGGGAATCGGTGCCCTGCACGCGACCGCGGCGCGAGTTCAGGTCGCCGAGGACGTCGCCCTGCATGGCGGCCGGCACGGTGACCTCCAGCCGGGAGATCGGCTCCAGGAGCACCGGGCCCGCCTTCGCCATGCACTCCTTGAAGGCGAGGGAGCCGGCCATCTTGAAGCTCATCTCGGACGAGTCGACCGGGTGGTACTTGCCGTCGAACACGGTGACCTGGACGTCGACCACCGGGTAGCCGTACTGGCCGCCCTGGTGCATGGCTTCGATCACGCCCTTCTCGACGGCCGGGATGTACTGCTTCGGGATGGCCCCGCCCACCACCTCGTCCACGAAGTGGAAGCCCTCGCCGCGGTCGAGCGGGGCGATGCGGATGGACGCCACGCCGAACTGGCCGTGCCCGCCGGTCTGCTTCTTGTACTTGCCTTCAGCCTCCGCGCCCTTCGTGACGGTCTCCCGGTAGGGGACGAGCACCTCCTCGGTGAGGACCTCGACGCCGAACTTCCGCTGCAGGCGCTCGCTGGTCACGGCCAGGTGTGTCTCACCGGTGCCCCGGAGGATGGTCTGGTGCGTCTCGTCGACGCGCTCCACCTGCAGGGCGGGGTCCTCCTCCTGCAGGCGGTGGAGACCGGTCATGAGCTTGTCCTCGTCACCCTTCGACTTGGGACGGATGGCGATGGAGAGGGCCGCGGGCTCGGCAGCGGGTGCCGGGACCACGACGGGCGTGCCCTTCGGTGCCAGGGTGTCGCCGGTCACGGTGTCGGTCAGCTTGGGGACGGCGACGATGTCGCCCGCCTGGGCCTCCGACACGGGCTCGGTCTCCTTGCCCCGCAACAGCTGCAGCACGTGGAGCCGCTCGTCCGCGTGCGAGCGCGGATTGGTGAGCACGGTGTCGGGGCGGATCGTCCCGGACAGGACCCGGATGAGCGAGATCTTCCCCACGTAGGGGTCCGAGATGGTCTTGAACACCCGCCCGAGCGGCTGTCCGCTCGGGTCCGCCTTCACCTCGTGGGTCTGGCCGCCGCCCTCCACGACGAGCGGGGGGCGGGCGTCAGGCGACGGGGCGATCTCCGAGAGCAACGAGGCGAGGCGGTCGATGCCGACGCCGGTCGTGGCGGAACCGCACACGACGGGGAAGACGAGGCCCTGGGCGACCCCGCCCGCCAAGGTGGCCTCGAGCTCCTCGGTCGACGGGATGTCGCCGTCGAGGTAGCGCTCCATCAGCGTGTCGTCGCCGACCACGATGCCTTCGACGAGCTGCTCGCGCACCTGGTGCTCGAGGTCGGCGAGCTCGTCGGGGATGGGCTCGGTGGTGTGGGTGCCGTCGTGGTACAGGATGGCCGTGTCGGTGAGGAGGTCGGCGATGCCGCGGAAGGCGGTCTCCTCGCCGACGGGGAGCTCGAGCGGGGCGATGCCGGCGCCGAAGCGCTCGCGCAGGTCGGCGAGCGTACGGTCGAAACTCGAGCGCTCGCGGTCGAGCTTGTTCACGAACACGAGGCGCGGAAGGCCGAGCTCAGCCGCGTGTGCCCACGCCGCCTCGGTCTGCGCCTCGACCCCCTCGACGGCGCTCACCACCACCACGACGAGGTCGGCCACCGAGCACGCGGCGCGTACTTCGCCGAAGAAGTCCGCGTATCCGGGCGTGTCGATGATGTTCAACTTCACGTCGCCCACCGTGCAGGGCACCATCGACAGCGACAGGGAGATGTGGCGCTTCGTCTCCTCCGGTTCGAAGTCGGAGACGGTGGAGCCGTCCTCCACCCTGCCCTGGCGGTTGACGGCGCCGGTGGCGAAGAGGAGCGCCTCGGCCAGGGTGGTCTTTCCGGACCCGTTGTGCCCGACCAGGGCCACGTTGCGGATCCGTGACGGTGGGTAGCTCGGCAACCGCGTACCTCCCCCTTCTGCGCGTCGGATGCCCGGCGCTGGGGGCGAAGCCTACCTTTGACCTGGTCCGTCGTCAGGGGGTCAGGGGTCGGACCGGGGGCGGCTGGTAAACTCGAGGACAACCTCTCGCGGAGGATCCTCTTCATGCTTGATGGCCGCTGGCGCCATGCCGTCGACCGCACCACCAAGCCCGTAGGCAGCGCACTCGTCCGAGCCGGCATCACTGCCGACGTGCTCACCGCCGTCGGTCTCGTCATGTCAGCCGTCTGCGCGTGGGCCATCGGGTCGGGCCACCTCGTACTGGCCATCGTCATGCTGTTCCCGACCGGCCTGCCGGACCTGTTCGACGGCCCGGTGGCCAAGGCGTCGGGAACCGCGTCCGTGCGCGGCGCGTTCTTCGACTCCGTGTCGGACCGGGTGTCCGACGCCCTCATGCTGGGCGGGGTGGCGTGGTACCTCGAAGTACGGCACCACGGGACGATGACGCTGCTGCCGTTCGCCATTCTCGGGATGAC
>DASRBM010000524.1:0-2748 GCA_035653635.1 Acidimicrobiales bacterium
CGCCGACCTCTTCCCGGCCGTGCCTCGCATCGCCGCGGACCGCGCCGCGCTCTCGCCCGACACCTTCGGCGACCGCGCCTGGGATGTCGTCGTCGACACGGTCCCCATGTTCCCCCGCGACGTCGAGACCACCCTCGCCGCCCTGCGCGGCCGGACCCGCCGCTACGTCATGTGCAGCACCGGCTCCGTCTACGCCGAGGAGCGCCCCTATCCCATCCCCGAAGATGCGCCCACCCAGCCCTGCACGCCCGAGGAGGCGGAGAGCCACGGCATGGAGACCTACGGCGCGCGCAAGGCCGAGTGCGAGCGCCGGGCCCGCGCCCTCTGCGCCGAGGCCGGGATTCCGCTCTTCATCGCCCGCCCCGTCGTCGTCTACGGCCCGCACGACTACACGGACCGCATGCACTTCTGGCTCGAATGCGCCCGTCGCGGGCGTGCCGTCCTCCCTGACGGCGGCCTCAGCATCTTCCACTGCGTCTACGTCCACGACCTCGCCGACCTCTTCGCCCGCATGGTCGAGGCCGACGCCGCCCTCGCCGGCACCTACAACGCCGCCGCGACCGAGCTCTTCAGCCTGCGCGAGCTCGTCCAGGCCGCCTCCTCCGTCGTCGGCACGGAGCCGCGGACCGTTTCCGTCCCCGGCGAGCGGCTGGTCGCCCTCGGCATCAAGCCGCAGTTCGATCTCCCCATCTGGCTCGCCGACGAGTCCGGCCGCTCCGACCACGTCATCATGGACGTCTCCCGCGCCCACCAGTTCCTCGGCTTCCGCTCCACTCCGCTGGCCGAGACCCTGCGCGCCACCTGGGAGGCGTACCGCGCCAATCCGCGCGTCCCCCTCGCCACCGTCATGGATCCCGACCGCCTCTGGTCGCTCGTGCAGGACGGTGCCTCGGCGATTGCGTCCGCTGGATCAACGCCAGGTACGACGGATGGCCCGGCGACGGTCTGAAGCACCGGCGCAGGATTATCCGCGGCGCTTCAGGCCGCGGTGTCGTGCAAGTCACGTGCCCACCTCAGCCAAGGAGTAGCCCGTGCGTGTCCTCGTCCTCGGCGGCACCGGCTTCATCGGGCCGCACGCCGTTCGACGTCGCCGTGCTGCTGCAAGCCGTCCGCGAGAGCGATATGCCCCACGCCGACTGGTGGTCCGCCGACTGGGACGCACCATCCGGGCACGCCTAAATGTCTAGCACGTCCTACAGGCTCTGGACGGTGGTCTCGTCAATCACCTCGCGCACGCCCGGCACCTGCGAGGCCACCGATTCGGCGTTCTCGGCGTCCGTCAGGTCGGTCACCGTGCCGCGCAGGTGCGCCACGCCCCGCTCGACCTCCACGTCCAACTGGAGGGCGTTCGTCGAGGCGTCCTCGCGCAGCTCGCGGCGGATGGCGTCGGCCAGCGCCTCATCGCCCGGCTGATTGTCCTCCGCCGAGGGGTCCACCGTATCGGACGACATCGAGGTTGGGTCCCAGCCGCCGACGACCTGCAGGTTGCCCTGCCGGTCCGGCTCGACCACCGGATCGGTCGGCGCGAAGTAGGCCGGGTCGGGCTCGACCGGCGGCACGTCGTCGTAGACGCTCTCGTCCACCACGTCCGTCGAGTCGGTCTCCAGCGGCACCTGATCGAAGCCGGCGTCCAGCCCCTCGCTCTCCAGGATCACCGGTGGGCTCTGGGCGATCTCGTCGCCGGGGACGAAGCTCGGATCGAGCCGGCCCGCGTTCTCGTAGTTGGGATTGCGCAGGCCCTCGGTCACTGTGGGCTGCACCTCGATCAGGTTCTGCACCGGGCGGCCCTGGCCCAGCTCGCGGGCCACGCGCTCGGCCGTGTTGCGGTCCTGGTCCGAGCCGACGCGCCCGCTGAGCATGATGGTGTCGCCCTGCTGGGCGGCGACGATGAACATGTGATACTGGTCGCGCAGCCGCTGCTGGATCTGCCCGGCCACGTCGTTCTCCGCCATATGTCTGCGCTCCGTTCCTTCGCGGCGGGCCCTGCATGCTCCGGCCGCCTCGCGTTTCTGCCCGTCCGTGCTGTGCAACCCCAGTGCCACCGGACCGCGCCGCGCATCGTCGGGTCTCTGTGCCGCGCCCGGTCCGGCTCCCACGCCCCCGCGGCTGGCACACAACCTGCGCCGTTCGGCCTCCGCGGCCTGCGAGTGGCCCGCCGACGACGCAACAGGCAAGGAGATGTCAGATATGCCGAATACCGATCCCGCCCAGCACGCGCTGGACGATCAGCAGAAGGAAGCAGCGCGCGCCGATCAGCGCCAGAACGAGCGCGAGCAGACCCCCGAACAGGAGCAGCAGGACTACAGCGGCGCGCAGGGCTCCGCGCTCGGCCCCGAGAACGACGACCTCGTCTCCGAGGCGTCGGCCGAGTCGTTCCCCGCCAGCGACCCGCCTTCCTGGACGCCGGAGCGCGCCTAGCATCGAGCGCAAGTTCCGCCCGGCGTCGGTGAGCGGGGCGATCACGCTAGACGACGATGCGGGCCCCCCGTCCACCGTTCGGAGGGGAGGCCCGCGTTCGGGTGGGCTGGACCGAGTCGGCCGGCGTGGCTAGCCCTGGCTCGGCGACTCGTCCAGCCGCTCGGGGTTGGAGACGCCGGTGAGGCGGTTCCAGAGCAGGTAGTCTACCTCGTCCTTGGGGACGATGAGGCTGTCCGGCCCGGCCACCATGCCGCCCCGCGCCGTGAAGGGCTGGGCGTTCGGGTCGGCCAGGTCCAGGTAGGTGGAGCCCTGGTCGAGGTGCGTGCCCTC
>DASRBM010000525.1:0-3002 GCA_035653635.1 Acidimicrobiales bacterium
GGGCGTGCGCAGGATCTCCATGGTCCCCTCCCTGGTACAGGCCGGGTCAGGGTACCGTGCCCGCCATGGCGCGCCGGGGTGTGGTGATCGGTTCGGCCGTCGCCGGTGCGCTGCTCGTGGGGGCGGCCCTGCGCCGGCGCCGCCGCTCGGCGGCCGATGACCCCGCCCTCGTCCCGGCCATGTCCACGGCCTGGAGCGAGCGCAACGCGGCGGTGGCCAAGCTGGCGGTGCAGACCGGCGCCGGGGTGGCGGCCCACCGGGCCCAGCGGGTGTTCGCCTCGGCCGAACGGCGCCAGGAGCTCGACGAGCGTCTCCAGCTGCGCACGGCCGAGCAGGTCGCCGACGCGCTCGGGAACCTGAAGGGCGCGCTCATGAAGATCGGGCAGCTGGCGAGCTTCCTCGACGACGGGATGCCCGAGCCCGTGCGCCAGGCCCTCGCCCAGCTCCAGCAGAACGCCCCGCCCATGAGCGCGGAGCTCGCCGCCCAGGTGGTCGAGCAGGAGCTCGGCGGCGCGCCCGACGCCGTCTTCGCCGAATGGGATCCCGAGCCCCTGGCCGCGGCGTCGATCGGCCAGGTGCACCGGGCCGTGTCGCCCGACGGTCGCCTGCTGGCGGTGAAGGTGCAGTACCCCGGTGTCGACGAGGCGGTGCGCGCCGATCTGGCGAACCTCGACCTCGCCGGCTTCGGTCTGGGATCACTGTTCCCCGGGCTCGACGCCCCGTCGATGGTGGCCGAGCTGCGCGAGCGGCTGACCGAGGAGCTCGACTACACGATCGAGGCGGCCAACCAGCGCGCCTTCGCCGAGTGGTACCGGGGCCATCCCTTCATCCGCGTGCCCGAGGTGCTGGCGCAATTCTCGACGGCCCGGGTGCTCACGAGCGAGCTCGCCACCGGCGCCCGCTTCGACGAGATGGAGCAGTGGCCCCAGGCCGAACGCGACCTCGCCGGCGAGGCCATCTACCGCTTCGTGTTCCGGAGCCTGTACCGCTTCCACGCCTTCAACGGGGATCCGCATCCGGGCAACTACCTGTTCCACGGGGACGGGCACGTCACCTTCCTCGACTTCGGGCTGGTGAAGCACCTCACCGACGACGAGGTCGCCCAGACCTACCGTCTGGTGCGTGCCTCGGTGGTGGACAAGGACCCGGTCGAGGTCAGACGGGCGTGCGAAGCAGTCGGGCTCATCGCCCGCGACGCGCCCATCGGCGACGACCGGGTCTTCGAGTTCATGCGCATCTTCTGGGAGGCGGTCGAGCGCGACGAGGTCACGACGATCACGGCCGAGTGGGCGAGCCAGGTGGCGCGCCGCTACTTCGAGGGCCGCAGCACCTTCGGCGACGTCATGGCGCACGCCGGCATGCCCCCGTCCATGGTGGTCCTGCAGCGCATCAACCTCGGCCTGCTCGCCATCCTCGGACGTCTGGAGGCCACCGCCAACTGGCGACGGGTGGCCGCCGAGTTGTGGCCAGAGGACGCGCCGCCCTCCACCGAGCTCGGGCGCGAGGAACGCTCGTGGTGGGAGCGCACCCACGGCGGCCTCTAAGGTCGCCTCCCATGCGTGTCGTCGTCTGTCGCGAGCTCGGCCCGCTCGACGGTGTCGTCGTCGAGGACCGCGACGAACCGGTTCCCGGTCCGGGCCAGGTGCTCGTCGACGTGAAGGCGGCCGGCGTCAATTACGTCGACGGTCTCATCTGCCAGGGCCGCTACCAGCTGAAGCCGCCCGTCCCCTTCGTACCCGGCGGTGAGATCGCCGGAGTCGTGCGGGCCGTGGGGGAGGGGGTCGACGGGGTCCGTCCCGGCGAGCGCGTGCTCGCCATGACCGGATTCGGGGCCTTCGCCGAGTCCGTCGTCCTCCCCGCCCTCGCCGTGGTGGCCGTACCGGCGACGCTGTCGTTCGCCCAGGCGGCCGGCTTCGTGCAGAGCTACTGCACGGCCTGGTTCACCCTCGCCCGGCGGGCGCAGGTGGCCGAAGGGGAGTGCGTGCTCGTGCTCGGTGCGGGCGGCGGCGTCGGACTCGCGTCGGTCGACGTGGCCGTCGCCCTCGGGGCCCGGGTCGTGGCGGCCGCGTCGAGCAAGGAGAAGCTGGCGTTGGCGACGGCGATGGGCGCCGGTGCGGTGGTCGACTACGAGACCCAGGACCTGAAGGTCACGGCCCGCGAGGTGTCGGGGGGCGGGGTCGACGTCGTCGTCGATCCCGTCGGTGGCCGCCACAGCGAGCCGGCCCTGCGGGCGCTCGGGCCGTTCGGCCGTTTCTGCGTCCTCGGTTTCGCGTCGGGCCCCATCGCCTCGGTCCCGCTCAATCAGGTCCTGCTCAACAACCGGACGGTGATCGGCGTCGACTGGGGTGCCTGGGCGATGCGCAACGGCGCCGAGAATCGGGCCATGCTCGGCGACCTCCTGGCCATGGCCGGCGCCGGACGGCTGCATCCGGCGGAACCGGCGGCGCGCCCCCTCGGCGACGCCGCCGCGGTGATGACCGAGCTCCTCGACCGCAGGATCGCCGGCAAGGTCGTGCTCGTGCCCTGAGCGCTTCGGGCGACGCTCCTGCGGTCAGGCCGGCGCCGGCGGATCGAACATGGAGGTCATGCGCAGGACCTCGCCGGTCGACCGTCGCCGCTGCTCCTCGAAGATGCGCTCGTAGCCGGTGTGGCTGATGTACCAGACCCCGTCGACCTTGCGGTACTCGTCGCGGTAGAGGGCGGTGCCGTGCAGCTCGAAATCGGCCGCCGGCACGATGACGCGGTCCTCCAGGTACCAGATGCCGGTCGCCGTGGTGGGCGACACCACGTCGATCTCGGGGTGGTGGCCGCTGTGGAAGGTGATGATGCCGGGATCGGCGATCGACTCGGTGAGGAAGGCGACGATGGCGGACCGTCCGCGTTGGGTGAGCTCGCCCGACTGGTAGGCCGAGGTGGCGTCCTCGGTGAGCAGCAGCCCGAGCTCGTCGAATTGCTTCGTGTCGAGCAGCCGGAAGTAGGCCGCCTTCAGCTGGCGGATCTCC
>DASRBM010000526.1:0-5534 GCA_035653635.1 Acidimicrobiales bacterium
CCTTCCTCTTCGGCCGCGAGCGCAGCGACGAGGAGGTCGCCGGCGTCACCGGTGACATCGTGCTCGCCCGGGCCGCCGACCCCGCCGTGCGCGACGCGGGCCAGGACGGCGGGCTCGTGTCGGCCATGCTCATCTGGGCGCTCGAGCACGACGTCATCGACGCCGCGCTGGTGTCGGCGCTCGAAGGCGACGGGCGGTCGTGGCGGGCGGTGCCGGCCGTCGCCCGGACGCGCGCGGAGGTGCTCGCCGGAGCCGGGTCGCGCTACACGTACTCGGCCAACACGCTCGCCTACGGCGAGGCGGTGGACGGCGGCGCCGAGCGCATCGCGCTGGTCGGCATGGGATGCCAGGCATCGCTCCCCGCCGTCATGTCGACCCGCAAGACGGGGAAGGTGGCCAGACGGCTGGCGCTGTCGATCGGGCTCCTGTGCTCGAAGACCTTCGACGACGCCATCTTCGAGGAGTTCTTCGAGGCGAAGTACGGGCTCAAGCGGGCGGACATCACGAAGATCAACATCAAGGGGGTCTTCCAGATCTGGATGGCCGACGGCTCGTACCACGAGGTGCCGCTGAAGGAAGGCCACGCCTGGACCCGCGAGGGCTGCAAGCACTGCCCCGACTTCGCCGCCGAGCACGCCGACATCTCCACCGGCGGCATCGGCGCGTTCAGCGACTGGACCCTCACCATCGTGCGGACCGAGCGCGGCCGCGAGCTCATGGACGGACTGCGGGCCGACGGGGTGATCGAGACCCGCCCCGGCGACGACGATCCCGGGGCCGTCGCGTTGTTGCAGAAGCTCGCCCGCGCCAGCCGGCGCCGCTGGCCGGAGACGGCCACCCCGGGCCCGGGCCGCATCCCGGTCACCGCCGGCTGATCCCGGCGAGCTCCTTCGCCCGCTCGAACACGTCGTCGAGCATGTCCTCGGTGAGGGTGCCGGTGAAGGTGTTCTGCTGGCTCGGGTGGTACGAGCAGACCACCACCCGGCCGTCGGGGAGCGGCGCCTCCACACCGTGGCCGAAACGGGGCCGGGGACGGAGCCCGAGCTCGGCCGCGAGCACCTGGTAGGCGAAGCCGCCGAGGGCCACGAGCACGCGGGCGTCGGCCAGCAGCGCCAGTTCGCGTCGCAGATAGGGCGCGCAGCGGTCGCGCTCGTCGGGTGTCGGCTTGTTGGCCGGCGGTGCACAGCGGACGGCCGCCACCACGTACGCGTCGCGCATGCGCAGTCCGTCGTCGGCGGACACGCTCGTCGGCTGGTTGGCGAGCCCGGCGCGCCACAGGGCGGCGAAGAGCCAGTCCCCCGACCGGTCGCCGGTGAACACGCGACCGGTGCGGTTGCCGCCGTGGGCGGCGGGCGCCAGACCGACGAGCACGATGCGGGCGCGAGGGTCGCCGAAGCCGGGGACCGGCCGTCCCCAGTAGACCTCGTCGGCGAAGGCGGCCCGCCGGTCGCGGGCGACCTGCTCCCGCCAGGCCACGAGGCGCGGGCACCGGCGGCACTCGACCACCTCGGCGGTGAGCTCGGCCAGCAGCTCGCGGCGCCGTGCGAGGGGCACCGCCCGCCCGCGGCTCGGCGCCGGTTCGGGGTGCCGGGTCGCCACGAGGTTCAGCGTACGATGCCTGACGTGCCTCCCCGACGCCCACCGGCGCCTGCCGTCGCGCTCCTCGTGCGCCATGGACGCACGGCGACGACCGGCAAGGTGCTGCCCGGTCGGGCGCCGGGTCTGCATCTGTCCGACGCGGGGAAGGCCCAGGCCGAAGCGGTGGCGGACCGCATCGCCGCCATGAGCCGGCCGCCCGTCGCGGTCTACGCCTCACCGCTCGAACGGGCCATGGAGACGGCCAAGCCGATCGCGGCGCGCCTCGGACTGAAGGTCAAGGTGGACCGCGGGCTGCTCGAGTGCGACTTCGGCTCGTGGACCGGCGCCCGACTGTCGATCCTGCGGCGCAAGCCGCAGTGGCGGGCCGTGCAGGCCGTGCCCTCGACTTTCCGGTTCCCCGAGGGCGAGTCGTTCTTCGAGATGCAGCAGCGCATCACCGAGACCCTCGACCGCCTGGCTGGGGTGCACCCGGGGCAGACCTTCGTGGCCGTCTCCCACGCCGATCCCATCAAGGCGGCGGTGGCCGCCACCGCCGGCGTGCCGCTCGACCTCTTCCAGCGGCTGGTCGTCTCCACCTGCTCGGTCACCGCACTCGTGCGCGGCGCCAATGCCCTCCACGTGCTGTGCGTGAACTCGACCGGCGCCCTCGCCGAGCTGGCCCTGTCATGAGCCCGGCCCTCGACCTCGGCGACCTCGACCGCTTCGTGGTGGGCACGGAAGGGCCGGTCGGCAAGCGCGTCTTCCTGCTGCAGTGCCGGGCGGGCGACACCGTGCTCACGCTGAAGGCGGAGAAGCAACAGGTGTCGGTGCTCGCCGAGTACCTCGGCCGCGTGCTCGCCGACCTGCCGCGCCCGGGCCACCTGCCCGAGGACCTCGATCTCGAGGAGCCGACCGAACCGCACTGGGTGATCGGCACCCTCGGCGTCACCTACGACGACAGCGTGGACCGGGTGGTGCTCGTGGCCGAGGAGCTCGTGGCCGAGGACGAGGACGGCGACGTGGCCCGTTTCAGCGTGACCCGGGAGCAGGCGGCCGCATTCGCCATCCGCGCCACCACGCTCGTGGAGGCGGGCCGACCCCCGTGCCCGCTGTGCGGGCTCCCCCTCGATCCCTCGGGACACCAGTGCCCGCGCACGAACGGCCACCGGCCCCCGACGACCTGACCGTCCTCGCCTGCGGCGAGGTGGAGATCGTCGGGCAGATGCCGTGGAGCTCCAACCGGACGTTCCTCGTCAACTGCCGGCTCGACGGGCGCGAGATGGCGGCCGTCTACAAGCCCGGCCGTGGCGAGCGGCACCTGTGGGACTTCCCACCCGACATCTACCTGCGCGAGGTGGCCGCCTACGAGCTGTCGGAGCTCCTCGGCTGGGGCCTCGTTCCCGAGACCGTGCTCCGCACCGAGGCGCCGCTCGGTCCGGGGTCCATGCAGCGATTCGTGCCGGCGGACTTCTCCGAGCACCACTTCACCCTGGTGGAGGACGAGCGGTACCACGACCGGCTCCGTGCCGTGTGCGCCTTCGACATCGTGGCGAACAACACCGACCGCAAGAGCGGGCACTGCCTGCTCGGCGAGGACGGCACCGTGTGGGCCATCGACAACGGCCTCTGCTTCCACGTCGACCCGAAGCTCCGCACCGTCATCTGGGAGTTCGCCGGCGAGCCCGTACCCGATCCGCTCCTGCAGGATCTGCGGAGCCTCCCCGGCCGACTGCCCGGGCCGCTGCGGGGACTGCTCCACGAAGAGGAGATCGACGCCCTGGCCCGACGGGCCGAGCGGCTCGTGGCCAAGGGACGGTTCCCCGTCCCGAGCCCCGACCGCTACCACTACCCCTGGCCGCTCGTCTGAGGGCCACGCCCCGGCCGCTCGTATGAGCGGCGCCGGAGCTTTCAGCGCCCGGTCGGCGTGAAGTACGACCGCAGGCGACCCTCGCCCGTCACCACCTCGGCCCACCGGTCGACGGGCAGCTCCACGACGGCGAGGGCGCACGTCGCCATGCCCTCGTCGACGCGGGCGCGGTTCGGGTCGTCGGCGGCGACGAGCAGCATCACGAGCGACTCGACCGTCGGGTTGTGACCGACGACCATCGCTCGCGTCACCGTGTCGTCGAGGAGCCGGGCGCGGCGGATCACGTCGTCGGGATCGGCCTGGTAGAGCTCCCCGTCGAGATCGAGCCCGGCCTCGGACGAGCGGCCCAGTCCCTCGAGCACGAGCTCGGCCGTCTGGCGGGCCCGCACCGCCGGCGAGCTCATCGTCCGTTCCGGCAGACCGAGCCCCGCCGCGAGCACGTCACGAGCCAGCTCGGCGCACTGGCGCCGGCCGCGGTCGGTCAGGGGCCGTCCCCTGTCGTCCGCCGTGTGCGGCGCAGCCTTGGCGTGACGAAGCACCCACAGCTCTCGCACGGCGGGATTGTGTCACGGCTTCAGTGTCAGGCCCCAGATCCTGTCCATGGCGCCGATGACGGCCTGCGACAGGCGCTCGGCTCCGGGCCACGACACGTGCGTGCCGTCGGGCTCCCGCACGGCGACCTCGCTGCCCGACGCGTCGGGGAGGAACTCGGCGTAGTTCCCCGATCCGTCGGCGAGCACCGGCCACGAGGACAGGTAGGTGACGCCCGGGTGGAGGAGGGTCTGGGCCGCGTAGACCGAGTCGAGGGCCCGCATCTTGGCGTCGAGACCGGGGTCGGCCATCGGCGGCATGCCCACCCACAGCACCCGGGCCCCGGCCTGGGTCGCCTGCTGCATCAGGCCGCCGACCCGGCGCCCGTAGGCGGCGAACCATGCCGGGGTGCCGTAGGCGAGCGCCCCGCCGCCGTCGACCATGTTCTGCGGATCGTTGGCCCCGAGGAACACGACGACCACCTGCGGGTGGTAGCGCTGCAGGTCGGCCTGCAGCTCCTGCGGCCAGTCGAAGTAGTCGGGCCGGGCGAGGCCGGTGTCGATGCGGGCGTCGTCGATGATGCCCACCACCCCGGTCGCCGCCAGGTCGTCGACGAAGGGCCCGCCGAAGTCGACCCCGAGCGAGTCGCCGATGGCGAGCACGCGCAGCGGCGCGGCGGGAGTCGGGGTGGGAAGCGGTGCCGCGGTCGTGGGTTTCGGCCCCGCACCGGCGGCGAGCATGGCCGGCGGGCCCGACTGGTGCAGCGGCGGCCCGGCCTGCACCACGCCGTGGCCCGTGCGTCCCATGACGCGGTCCGCCGCGCCCACCAGGTGTGACAGGCCCACGCCGCGGCTGAGCGCGGCGACCGGGCCGAGCACGTCGAGCGCGACCGTGCGGCGGGCGCCGAGGGGCGAGCCCTGGGCGTTGTGCTGCAGCGTCGGCGCGTCGGCCACGAGCCACAGGGCGAAGGCACCGCACCCGATGGCGAGCGCGCGGCGCCAGCCGACGACCCGGTGCGGGGAGTGCTCCGGGCGCGGCGCGGTGGCGTCGTGGCGGACCTGGCGCAGTTCGTCGCGCAGCTCACGCAGCGCCCGCGCGGCACGGGCGCGCGCGGCACGCAGGCGCTCGCGAGGCGACGGCGCCACGTCCTCGTCGGGGCGCAGGTCGAGCTCGAGGTCGGTGAGCGACTGGGTCATGAGAGGCGGCGGGTCACCTAGAAGCGGTAGTAGATGAACGGGGCCACACCCTGGGGTCCGAGCGTGGTCACGACGAGCAGGGCGGCGCCGAGCAGCGCGGCCTGGGCGACCGCGGCGCGGCGGGCGAAACCGACGCGGATCCTCTCCACCGCGTCGGGCGGCACGTACTGGGCGCCGACCACCGCGGCAATGGTGAGCACCAGCAGGGGGGTGACGAGCGGCGCCCGGCCCCAGGCCGTGCAGAGCCGCTCGAGCATGACGAAGGCCGATCCCATCGAGTCGGCCCGGAAGAACAGCCAGCCCAGGCACACCAGATGGAAGGTGACGAGGCGCTCGGTGGCCACCCGCCACCGGCTGCTCGG
>DASRBM010000527.1:0-2768 GCA_035653635.1 Acidimicrobiales bacterium
ATCGGCGCGGTGGCGGCACCGCTGCACCACCGCATGGGACCGGCCGAGGTGACCGCCGCGCTCGACCAGGTCGACCCCGCGCTCGTCCTGGCCACGGCCGACCTGGCCGCCTCGGGCCACCCGGGCGCGCGCGTCGTCGCCGACCCTCCGACGATCGACGCCGTCCTGGCCGTCCTTCCCGCCGTCGGAGCGGTCGACTCGGGGACGGTCGCCGTCCGACCGTCGGACCTCGCCGTCGCCCTCTTCACCTCGGGTTCGACCGGCGTGCCGAAGGCGGTGCTCCACACGCACCGGGGCCTCGGCTACAAGGCGGCCACCATGAGGACGGTGCACGGCATCACCGCCGCAGACGCCGTGCTCATGCCCGCCCCCCTCGCTCACGTGTCGGGGCTCCTGAACGGCGTCCTCCTTCCCGGCGTCGCCGGCATCCCGGCGGTGCTCATGGCCCGCTGGGACCCCGACCTCGGCCTGCGTCACATCGGCGAGGAGCGCGTGACCTTCATGGGCGCGCCGCCGGTGTTCTTCTCGCAGATGGCGGCCTCGACGGAATTCAGCGCGGAGCGGGTGCGCTCGCTGCGGCTCGTGTCGACCGGGGGCGCCTCCGTGAGCCCCGCCTTCGTGGAGTCCACCGCGGCCGCCTTCGACTGCCGGGTGAAGCGCACGTACGGTTCGACCGAAGCGCCCACCGTCACCACCTCCGGTCCCGACGACAGCCCCGAGCGCGCCCGCGACACGGACGGGCACCCGGTCGGGGAGGTGGAGATCGCCGTGCGCGACCCCGAGTCCGGCGCGGCTGTGGCGATGGGCGAGGCCGGCGAGCTGTGGCTGCGGGGACCCGAGCTGTTCGTCGGCTACGCGGACGGTGCGGCCACGGCCCGCGTGCTCGGCAAACCCGGTGGCTGGTACCGCTCGGGCGACCTCGGCGTGCTCGACGACGGCGGCTGGCTCCGGGTCGTCGGACGCCTGTCGGACATCATCATCAGGGCGGGGGAGAACATCTCGGCGTCCGAGGTCGAGGCCGTCCTCGAGGCCCATCCTCTCGTCCGCCACGCGGTGGCCGTCCCCGTGCCCGACACGGCCGTCGGCGAGCGCGTGGCTGCCTTCGTGGAGACGAGCGGACCGTTCGACCTCGACGTCTGTCGGGCGTGGTTCGCCGAACGCGGCGTGACGCGCTTCAAGACGCCCGAGTTCGTCGTGCAGGTGGAGGAGATGCCGGTGCTGGCGGCGGGCAAGCCCGACCGGGCGTCGCTGCGCAAGCGGGCCGCGTCCCTCGGCGGCGATCCGGGCCCGCGCTGAGCGGCGACCGAGCGGCCGGTCAGCTGCTCGGGAACGGCTGTACCGCGGCGACCTGCGACAGCACGAGCTCCGGGGCGTCGCGGCGGGAGTCCCACCGGTAGACGTCGACGGCGCTCTGCGGCACGTTGCTCCCCGAAGAGAAGCCGAAGTGCCCCACGGTCAGACCGGGGAGGTCGAGCCCCGTGCCCGCCAGCGCGTTGCGCAGGGCGGCGCCCGTGCACGGGGAACCGCACGAGGTGAGCGCCTTCGCCACGAGGGCGGCCCCGAGATAGTCGACGGGCACGTCCGAGGAATTGATGTCGGTCACCCCCTGCCCGGCGAGGGCGTCGACCATCTGGCGGACGGCCGGCTCGGAGGAGGACGTGTCCACGATCTGGGTCGGCCACACCTGGAACAGCGCCGGGTCCTTGAGCTTCTGGAGGACCGACAGCTCGGGGTTGCCCATGATCACCGGTCCGGTGAACCCGCCGGCCCGCAGGCCCTGCACCATGGGCACCGCGCCCACCGGGGCGATGTCGGTCACCACCGCGTCAGGCCGGGCGGCGAGCACGGTGGCGACCGGCCCCTGCACCGCGGAGAGATCCGACAACGGCACGGTGGCGTCGGCCACATCGGTCCAGCTGCGGGCGGCGGCGTCGGCGGCGAACGCCTCGCCCATGTCGTGGAGCCCGGCGACGTCGGGAAGGATCGTGGCCACCCGGGGAGCCGCCGCCGGCACCTGCGAAGCGATGATCGACGTGATGGCGTGCACCCACATCGTCTCCGGATCGGTCATGGAGAACACGTAGGGCGGAGGCGACACGGCGAGCGCGGAGGGAATGGTCGTGCACAGCTCGGGTACGTGCGCCTTGGCCATACTCGGCGCCAGCAACGCGCACGTGTCGCTGACCGTGATGCCGCTCACCAGGATCGCCTTGCGGGCGAGCAGCGCACGCATGTTGTCGGTGGCCCGGGCGGGCACGCTCGCGTCGTCGAGGATGACGAGCTGCACCTTGTGCCCGTCGATCCCGCCCGCCGCGTTCAGCGCGCCGAAGTAGCCCTGCCAGGCGGCGGCGAAGCCCTTGCCGTACGAGGCGAGCGGTCCGGAGAGGTCCACGGTGGCGCCGAGGACGAACGTCGCGCCCGAAGCCGGCGCCGAACCACCCGAGCAGGCCGTGACCAGCGAGCCGGTGAGGAGCGCGGCGAGGACCATGGCGCCGCACCGCTGCCACCGGCTGGGTCGCCACCCGTCGCGCATCTGCCCCACCGTCCTGGGCGGCCCGGAGCGGGTGCCGCCGCCGGAAGATGTTGGCACAGCCCACCGGGCCTGTTCCTTCGCCTCGGGCGGGTGCACTCCGCCGTCAGCCGGACGGCTCAGAGAACGGGCAGTCCCGATTCGGCCAGCGGGCGGAGCAAGCGGGCGATCCGTTCGCGATGGAAGCGGGCGTCGCCGAAGCTGAGCTGATCGAGCTGCGACCGCTTCACGAACAGAT
>DASRBM010000528.1:0-3690 GCA_035653635.1 Acidimicrobiales bacterium
CGGGGTAGCTGACCGTCGCGCCGGCCACCGTCGTCGTCACCGACGTGCTCGCCCGACCCACCGCGAAGCTCGCCGGCGTCGTGGTCGTCGTGGTCGGCGGCACCGTCGTCGTCGGCACGGTCGTGGTCGTGCTGGTCGTCGGCGGCGTGGCTGCACGGGGTCGCGCCGGACCCCCGCAGGCGGCGAGCACGATAGCGGCGGCCACCGCGACGATGACCCGTCCGAGGGCCGCGCCCCTGGTGGCTTCGTGGGCGCGGCGCAGGGCGACGCCTCCCTAGACCGCGATGGACGGTGTCGGTGCCGCCGCCAGCCGGCGGGATCCGCCGGCCAGTGTCATCACCGAGCAGACGAGGACGACGGCGATGAGGCCGATGTTGGCGCCCCACCCCACCGCGTTCCAGGCCTTGCCGTGGTAGCTGCTGAAGGTGACCTCCACCCACACGGCCACCACGTTCACGGCCGCCACCAGCGCGGCGAGCCATCCCACCCAGCGCGCCAGCAGGACCCGGCGCAGCATCGGCAGCGCCAATGCGGCCAGGAAGACGACCGTCATGGCCGATACGGCGGAGAAGAACACCGTGTTGAGATCTCCGAACATGCGCACGAGGGCCATGTCGCGCAGGCCTGCCGGCTGGGAGTCCATGAAGGCCAGGATGGCGGTGGGCATGACGGCGAGGGCGAGCATGACGGCGACGGCGACACCCCCGGCGAGCACCATCGGACCGGGGTCGGGTCCGCCCCCTTCGACGGGCCGCACCCGCACCCGCAGGTAACCGACGAACCAGACGAGGGCGGCCGCGGCGAGCGGCGACAGGATCATCCCCCACTGCAGCGCCACCCGGTGGTCGTGGACCCAGGCGAGGGTCACCCCGGGAGGGCTGTCCGATCGGGGTTGCTCCGGATACATGAAGGCCCCGATGAGGTCGAGGACCACGAAGGCGATCCCCGACGCCGCGCCGACACGATCGGCGAGCCGGTCGTCCATCGTCTCCCTCCCCGCTCGGTGGCGCCCCACCGGTGCGCCCTTCCCGGCATTGTGCCCGTCCGCCGCAGGGCGATCCAGCACCGCCGGGCGATCGACCACCGTCAGGCGAGCGTGATGCGGTAGCGGACGTCGGTGGCCACGAAGGCGATCCAGTCGTGGCGCTTCGTGACCCCGTCGTTGACGAAGCCGTGGCGCTCGTAGAAGCGCCGGGCCCGGGTGTTGGTCTCGAGCGCCCACAGCGTCGCCTCCGTGAACCCGGCCGTGCGCAGGACCTCGAGCGCGGCATGCAGCAGCGAAGCCCCCTTGCCGCGCCCGAAGGCGTCGGGATGGAGATAGATGGTCTGCAGCTCGCCGACGGTCGAGGAGTCGTCGTCCGCGTCGCGGGTGGGGCTCACCGAGGCGAAGCCGATCACCGCACCGTCCTCCTCGGCCACGAGCACCACCGGCCACGGCGTGGTGGCGAGCGCATCGCGCCACCAGCCGACGCGGTCCTCGGGGCGCAACGCGTCGAGGTAGTCCTGGGGGATGAGCCCGGGGTAGGCACCCTGCCACGAGCGGACGTGCACCTCGGCGATGGCCGGCGCGTCCGCGGGACGCGCCCGGCGGATCTCCACCGCCGCGTCAGCCCTCCTCCCGCCCGGGCACGCGGGCAGGCGGGCGGGCGGCCCCGTTCCCCGAATCGGCGACGGGGAGCGACGCACCGTTCGGCGCGGGCTCTTCCTCCGTGTCGAGCGGAGGCAGCAGACTGGCGCCACTGGTCCCGCTCGGGTCCTTGGCCGCGGCGCGGCGCTGGGCCCGAACGAGGACCCGCCCGATGACCGGCACCTCGGTGAGCGACTCGGCCCGAAGGATGGCGAGCACGGCGGGGACGAGATGCTCGGCCGTGTCGTAGACGACATAGCGCGGCAGCCAGTCGGGCCCGTACTTGGCGTTGAACCGCCACAGCGTCTCGATCTGCAGGAAGCTCGACATCTTCTGCAGCGCCCAGCGCTCCACCCGCTGGGTGACGCCGTCCCCGCGTTCGCCCTCGAGGATGGAGCGCATGGCCGCGAAGTTGAGGCTGAGTCCCCGGTAGCCGAGCTCGCGCAGGTGCTCGATGGTGGACACGAGGGCGAAGTCGATGAGGCCGTTCGGGTGCTCCCCCCGGTCGCGGCGCATCAGGTCGAGGGAGTACCCGTCGATGCCCGGGGCCGGCACGAACTGGCACATGGCGGCGGGGGCGCCGTCGGGGGCCGTCACCACGCAAAGGATGAGGCCATGGTCGCGGGGATCGAAGATACGGCCGAGCATCATGGAGAACCCGCGCTCGAACTCGCCGCGCCGGCTCTGGGACATGAGCGGGATGAGGCGGTCGGCCATGTCCCGGCCGAGGCGGCTCGGGTCGTGGAAGGTGGCCGTGTAGCCGTACTTGGCGATGCGGTTGAAGGCCTGGCGCAGTCCCTTCATGTGCCCGCCGCCGAGCGAGAAGCGCTGCACGTCGACGAGCGCCTCGTCGCCCACGTAGATGTGGTGCATGCCCGTGGCGCGGTACAGCGGCAGGAACTCCTCCGACGCCCCCATCACCGACACGACCCAGCCGCGGTCGTCGGCGAAGCGCCGGAACGCCGCCCACACCTGCTCGCGCTCGGCCCTCGGTCCCACCGGGTCGGGGGAGACGAGACAGACGCCGCTGTAGATGGCGTAGGCCACCAGGCTGTCGCGGTGGAAGAACCACCGCTTGTCGCTTCGCAGGGCGAAGTAGTCGAGCGTCCCCTGGCCGTGGCGGCGGACGATGTCACGGGCGCGCAGCTCCGCCGCACGCCCTGCGCTCATGCGCCGGTCGACGGCGGGACGGGTGACGAGGATCAGACAGGCGACGGCGGTGACGATGCCCACCGCCAGCAGCGACGGGGCGAGGAAGTCGTCGAGCCGGTCGGTGAGCCGCACCGACTGCACACCCACGAGCCGCTCAAGCACGGCCCGGGCGGCGCGCCACACGGGGATGAAGCGGTGGGGGTGCCGGCCGACGCGCAGGGTGATCTCGACCGCCACCGTGGTCACGACGGTGATGCCGACCACCCCGCCGAGCGCGGTCCACACGGCCGAGCGGGTGGAGGGCGCGTCCGACGGCGCCCGGAACTCGGCGCGGAAGACGAGCAGCAGCAGGAGCACGACCGCCGACAGCAGCGACTCCTCCAGGTCGCCGCCGCGCACCACGTGCAGCACCAGGGTGACCGAGACGAGCACCACGGCGATGAGCCAGGCGCGCTGCTGGCCGCGGCGGATGCCGCGGGCGAGCGCCAGCAGCGCCACCCCGGCAAGGGCCACCACTGCCCCCGCCGCCTGGGTGGCGGCGAGCGGGAGCACCTGCAGCACGACGTGGAGGCGGGCCCGCAGCGGGGGGGTGAGCGCCGACAACAGGTCGACCAGGCCGGCCAGCGCTAAGGCGAGCGAGACCCACCGCCGCACCCGACGCGACCGCCGGCGCAGGGACCCGAGGTCGGGGGCCGGCGGCCACGACGTCCCGTGCGGATGGGCCGCCACCACCACCGGGTAGCTGTCGTGGACCCGGCGGTACCGGGCCACCAACCGCTCCAGCACGGTGCCGTCGGAGGTGTCGTTGCGGGCCATGAGCAGGCGGGTGTGCAGCTCGGCGCCCGTCTCGAGCTCCATCCACGAGGTCTGGCGGTGCTCGAGGAACACGGGGGGCAGGCCCAGGCGCCCGG
>DASRBM010000529.1:0-10296 GCA_035653635.1 Acidimicrobiales bacterium
ACTTCCTCGACCTCCGGGTGGTGCGCCGATGAGGGTCCGACGCCACTCTGACCCGAGCGATGTCGTGGTCGCGGGCATCGGCAACCGCTATCGACGCGACGACGGCGCCGGGCTGCACGTGACCGATCAGCTCGTCTCCGACCTGGGCGGAGACGTACGCGACGTCGGTCCGGTGGTCGACCCGCTCGACCTCCTCGGCCGCTGGGACGGCGCCGCCCTGGCCGTGGTGGTGGACGCCGTGCGGTCCGACAGGGCTCCGGGCACGGTGTCGGTCGTCGAGCTCGACCACGACGTGACGAGTCGCAGGCGCACGGGGCACGCGCCGGCGAGCACGCACGGCATCGACGTGGCCGGGGCGCTGCGGATCGCCCATGTGCTCGGCCGGGCACCCAGGCGGGTGGTGCTGGTGGGCATCACGGGAGCAGACTTCGGACAGGGGCCGGGCTTGAGCCCGGCCGTGGAGGCGGCGATCCCTGAGGCGGTGAACGCCGTCCGACAACTCGTCGGGAGGTCGGGCCCATGTGCGTCAGCCGTCTCCACCTGATCCTCGAACTGGGGGACGACGCCACGGCCGAGGTCGCCGATCTCGACGGTGCCTGCCACCGGGTGTCGTTCCTGGCCTTCGAGGGTCCCGAGCCCGAGCCGGGTGACTGGATCGTCGTCCACGCCGGTTACGCCCTCGAACCGGCCGACCCGGTCGAGGCGGACGCCGCGGCGACGGAGTACCGGCGCGCGGTGGAGGCTGCCCGTCGTCGATCTTCCGGCCACGGCACGGTCGCCGAGGCCACGCCCGGGGGCGACGGACCTTCCGGCGACGACGGCGGGGATTGACCGCGGCCGGTCAGGGACGCGTCTTCGTCGGCCACCAGAACCGGCGGCCGAGGTCGGCGGCCAGGGTGGGCACGAGCACGGTCCGCACCAGGAAGGTGTCGGCCAGCACGCCGAGGGCGACGACGATGCCGATCTCGCGCGACGCGACGATGGGCACGATGGCGAGCGCCGAGAAGGTCCCCGCCAGCACGAGCCCGGCCGAGGTCAGCACCCCACCGGTGCTCGCCACCCCCTCGCGCACGCCGGCGACGAGACCGTCGCGCCGGACCTCCTCGCGCACGCGCGTCAGCAAGAAGATGTTGTAGTCGACGCCGAGCGCCACGAGGAACACGAAGGTGAGCAGGGGCACGGTGGGGTCGATGCCGGGCAGGCTCAGTGCGGGCACGAACAGCGCCGAGGTGACACCCAGAGCGGCACCGAACGTCACGATCACGGTGACGACGAGGAGCAGCGGGCCGAGCAGCGCCCGCAACAGCAGCACGAGCACCAAGAGCACGACGGCCAACACGGCCGGCACCACCACGAAGATGTCACGGTGCGACGACTGCGACGTGTCGACGTCCTGCGCCGTCTGGCCTCCCACGTACACCGCGGTCGTGGTGGCGTGCGCGACCGCGGCGCGTATCTGCGCCACCGCCCGGAATCCTGCGGGGCCTGCCGGTGGCACGGCCAGCACCAGGTCGAAGCGCGCCATCCCCGCGGCGCGCTCGGGCGGACCCAACGAGTCGGTCACCGGCAAGCGGCCGAGTGCGGCCCGCACGTCCGGCAGCGCCCGGGCGTCGGTGAGGACCACGTCGACCGGTGCCACCTCGCCGGCCGGGAAGTGCCCGGCCAGGAGGTCGTAGCCCTGCACCGAAGGTGCCGCGTCCGACAGCTCGCTCAACGACGACACGTTCGTGTTCACCGTGAAGAGCCCGATGGCGGCTCCGCCGAGGAGCACGAAGCCGGAGATCCACACCGGACGTGAGCCGCGGCTCACGATCCTCGCCACCCAGGCCCATGGACCGCGCTGGACGAAGCCCGGCATGTGACGGGGCACGACCGGCCAGAACACGCCGCGGCCCATGACGAGGAGCAGTGCCGGGTAGGCGGCGAGCACGACGACCGCGGCGGTGAGCACCCCGACGATGCCGACGATGCCGAATCCGCTCGTCAGATTGGAGGTGGCGAGCAGCAGGCAGGCGAGAGCAGCGGCCACCGTGGCCGCCGAGGCGACGACCGCCGGCGCGGCACGCCGGAAGGCGATGGCCATGGCGACCTGATGCGACGCGTGCCGGCGCAACTCTTCCCGGTAGCGCGCCGTCAACAGCAGGGCGTAGTCGGTGCCGGCACCGAACACGATGACCGTCACGAGGGTCGCGCTCTGCCCGTTGACGGTGAGCCCGAGCTGGGCGAGCCCGTAGATGACGGCTTCCGCCACGGCCTCGGCGATGCCGACGCACAGCAGCGGCACCAGCCACAGGACGGGACTTCGGTAGGTGGCGGCCAGCAGGACGGCCACGAGCACGGCGGTGGCCACGAGCAGCAGCAGGTCGGCCCCCGAGAAGGCACCGAGCAGATCGGCCTGGATGGCCGCCGCACCGGTCACCCGCACGACGAGCCCGTGGGCGCCGGTCCCGAGGACGTCGCGGACACGGGTGATCGTCCGCTGCACCTGCGTCTCGTTGCCGGGCACGGGAAGGACGGCGACGGCGACCTTGCCGTCGGGGGCGCGCACGAGGCTCGAGGGCGTACCCACCTGCCCGGGCAGGCGTGCGGCCAGTCCGGCCAGCGCGTCGCCGGCCTGGCGGAGGTCGGCCGCGGTCAGCCCGGTCGTCCGGGCGAAGACGACGTCGGCCTGCAACGTGCGGCCGGAGGGGAAGGCGGCGTCGAGTTGGAGCGCCCTGGTCGAGGGGGCGCCCGACGGCAGGAACTGAGTGAGCCGGCTCGACTCGACCGAGCCGATCTTCGAGGCGAACGGGAGCGACACACCGACGACGAGCAGCCAGAAGACGACGCCGAGCCAGCTGGCCATGGGCCCGGTGATGACGGCCGCGGCCCGGGCCACGCGGTCGTTTCCCGGGAAGCTCACTCGCCGTGCTCGTTCGCGCGCGCTGGCCGGTCGGTCATGACGCCCACAGATTCGCACGAAAGGAACGGCCCTGGTTGCCTTCGGCCGCGTCGTGTCTTCGGGACTTTGGTCCCTTTCCGCGCGTTGCGACCACATCGAGACTCACGCCCACGGGGCTCGATGGGGGTGAGGATGAGGCGAATACAAGCGGTACTGATGGTGCTCGCCATGACCGGTGGAGCGGCAGCGATGCAGCTGGGCACGGCCACATCGGCGAGCGCGTACGGAAAGGCCGTCTGGCAGATCACGTTCTCGCAGAACTGCGACAACGCGCAGTACTGCATCGGCGGCCAGGGCGGACTCGGCGGAGGCTGGGGCTGGGTCGCGCTGTACTCGGACGGCACGGGTGACATGCAAGTCACCGAATGCGGGCACGGTGGTGGCGGCGCCGGCGCCTTCCACGAGGCGGTGAACATCGGGGAGTGGACCATCGACCAGGCCAACGGCGTCTTCGAGATCGTGACCGCCAGTGATCCGTCCTTCGAGGGCGACCAGCCGGTCCCGGCCGCACCGGGGCACTACAACCTGCATCCGGCACCGGGGATCTCGTTCCAGATCACCGTGAGTCTGAATCCGACGTCCTAGACGCTGGTTCCAGGGGGCAGTTGGCTGCGGGGGATGGCTTGAGCCATCCCCCGCAGCGCGTCCGACCCGTGGTCCCGTGCGATTCCGCGGCGACGACGGCCTATTCGGTCGAACCCTCGGCTTCGGGGCGCAGGGGCATCGGAGCCGGAGCTTGTGCGGGCGCCAGGCGGGCGTTGAGGATTCTCGCCACCGCCTGGCGTGAGATCTCCGCTTCCTCGGCGATCTGGTTGAGGCTGGCGCCTTCGCACAGGCGGGACTGGAAGAGCTGCGCCCGCAGTGCGAGCAGCGAGTGCTCGAAGTCCTGGAAGGCGTTCGCCACGGCCCGTCTCTCAGAACGCGCCGTCCCCCCGATGAGTGCTTGTGCTTCTGAGCCCGCGCTCGCTCCTCGTTCGAGACGATCGAGGGATTCGGCGCTCGTCTGCTCTATCGCCTGAAGCGCTTCTTTCACCATCCGGGCATCCCGAAGGACATCGGCGAGGGCTCTGTGGAGCCACCCTTCTTCGAGTGGGTCCTCCAGGACCGCCGGCAGCAGACTCTCCATCTCAGCCCCTCCGTGGTAGGGGTCGTCGTTCCTCGTGCCGAGGCGAGGGGTACCATCCAGCCGACCACCCCCCTCGGATCTTCACCAGAGCACTCCGTCCCAAGGGCGGGTCGACGGGGCGACGCGGGCGACCGGTGTGCGAAATGAGGCCGAAAGGCTCTATCGGCACCCCCAACGTGCCTGCCGACCGTCGTATACATGCAGCGGTCCCGCACACCGGCCCTCTACGTGATCCTGGGTCTGGTCCTGCTCGCCGGTTACTACGCCGTCCCCGGCTCGGGTCGGGGAAACGATGCCGAATGGAAAGTCGCCCTCTATCTGTCGGCGAGCGCCTCGTCGCCGGTGGCCGTGCTCTACGGCATCCTCCGTCACCGTCCCGAGCGGCCACTTCCGTGGTATCTCGTGCTCGCCAATCAGACTGTCTACGCGTCGGCGGATGTGACCTTCTACGTCCGCCACGACCTTCTCGGTCTGACCGGTTACCCGGCGGTCTCCGACATCCTGTATCTCGGGCACTACCCGTTCTTGATCGCGGCCCTGCTCGTCTTCATACGAAGGCGGACCCCCGGCAGTGACCGGTCGGCGCTCATCGACGGTGGGATCCTCGTGACCAGCACGGCCATGCTGTCGTGGATCTTCGTGATCGGCCCGTCGGTCGCAGCACCCGGGTTCGACGTCCTTTCTCGGGCCACTTCGGCCGCCTACCCGATCATGGACCTGCTCCTGCTTTCCATCGTTCTGTGGCTGCTGCTGGGCGTGGGGCGACGACCAACGGCGTTTTGGCTACTCGTGTCATCGCTGCTGCTTCTGTGCGCCACCGACACCATCTATGCCATGCAGCAGATCCAGGGCACCTACCGCCCGGGCGGGTTCCTCGACGGCATGTGGATCTTCTACTACCTGCTGATCGGCGCCAGCATGCTGGACGGTTCGATGGCGCAGCTCGACAGACCGTCACCGGTTCCTGCGCTTCCTCCCGAGCGTCGCGCTTCCTCGGCATCGGCCTGGCGACGCTGTCCGTCCCGCTCGTGCTACTCGTCAAGCAGAATCGCAACACGCCCTATCTCGATACCGTCGTCGCCGTCGGCACCGCGGTGCTCTTCGGGCTCGTCATCCTCCGGCTCGTCGGCATGATCGGCGAGCAACGACGCATGGCCGTCACCGATTCCCTCACGGGACTGCGGAATCGCCGGTACTTCGAGATGCACTACGCGATCGCTTGCGCCCGGGCGAGGAGGACCCGTCAAACGCTCAGCCTCGTGCTCCTCGACATCGACTTCTTCAAGTCCGTGAACGACGAATACGGGCATGGCGCCGGCGATCTCGTGCTTGCGGAGATGGCCAGACGCCTGGGGTCGACCGCCCGCGCCGGAGATGTGCTCGCCCGTTACGGCGGTGAGGAGTTCGCCGTCCTGCTCTTCGGGGTGGACGCGACGCAGGCACAGGAGGCCGCTAATCGCTTTGGCGCGGTGATCGCGTCGGCACCTTTCGAGATCGGAGCCGACCACCTGGTGCCGCTCACCGTCTCCGCCGGCGTGGTCGGCTTCCCGCAGGATGTCGCCGACCCGTCCGATCTCCTCGTCGCGGCCGATAGGGCGATGTACGCGGCCAAGAGCGCTGGGCGCGCCCGCGTCTTCTCCGGTAGTTTCGACCCGCCCCCGAGTTTTCTCCGCCGGGGGCCTTCGAACCCCGTGCTCGACTACCTGGAAGCACTCACCGACCGGGTGGACGTCTACCAAGCGCCCGTGGAGCATGGAAGCGCCATCGCCCGGTGGTCGGTCGCCGTCGCGCATGAGCTCGGCTTGGACGAGTCGGCGCAGCGTCGATGCAATCTTGCGGCGCGGCTCCACGACATCGGGAAGGTGGCCGTCCCGTTGCACATCCTCCAGAAGGAAGGGCGTCTCTCGCCGGAGGACTGGCAGTTCATCCGGGACCACCCCGCCCAGGGCGAGCTCCTCGTCTCAGCCGCACCCGGTCTGCGAGACGTCGCCGAGATCATCGGCCAGCACCACGAGCGGGTGGACGGCTCCGGTTACCCGCACGGACTCGACGAGTCGAGCATCCGCATCGAAGCCAAGATCCTCTCGGTCTGCGACACCTTCGCATCGATGCGCGCCGTGCGGCCATACCGACCTGCGCTGACCGAAGATGAGGCGAGGAGCCGGTTGCTCGATGCCCGGGGGACGCAGCTCTCTGCCCGGGTCGTCGAAGTGTTCATCGACCTGCTCGACCGCAAGACAGTGGGACACCTGGGCTATCTCGAGCATCGCATCGAGAACCCCGAGGACCTGCCGGGCCTGGTCGATCGCGTTTCGGAGGATCTGGTGACAGGTCCGTGACGAGAGTCGGACGCCTCACTCCCGGCCCTCGGCCCTCCGACGTGCCTTGTCCCCTGGGCTCATGTAGGGGCTGCCGGCGCCGGTCTCCAGGTAGCCGCGCAGGCTCGCCATGTAGTGGTTCCAGCTGTTCGCGCACATGTCGATGCACTCGAGCCCTTGGTGGAGCCCTTGGTGGTGGAAGTTCAGCTCGCAGGTGGCGTCGTCGACCGCGGTGATGGTGAAGGTCGGCTGCGTCCCCACCCAGTCGGGCAGGAACGGACAGTCGGTCACGGTCCAGCGCACGGATGTCGGGCGGGTCGCCTCGTCCACGTGGACCACGAGCGGTTCGGGTGCGTTCATCACGAAGCAGAGCTCACCGCCGGTCTCGCCTGACCCGGTGGCGGGATTCCACCAGGCCGCGAGCCCGGTGACAGTGGTGATGGCGTCGAACACCGCGTCGGGAGATGCCTTCATGCGGACGGTCGTCTGGTAGTCGGTGCCGGCGGCGTGCTCGGTCGTGCTCGTCATGGTGTGTCCTTTCGTTCGGTCTTGTGCGGTCGGAGGTTTCGGCGTGCCGGCGTCGGGCGGCGGGACGGAAGGCGTGCGCGGTCACCGCGCCGGGGACGGCCGGTCGAGGTGGTCCTTGAGGGCGCCGAGCCGGGAGTCCCAGTCGTGCGCCAGCGCGGCGAGGAACTGCTGTGCCGCCTGCACCGGCGCCGGGCGGAGGCGGTAGCGCACCCTTCGGCGCTCCCCCGGCTCGGCGACGACCAGGCCGGCGTCGGCCAGGAGCACGAGGTGCTTGGCGATGGCCTGGCGCGTGATCGGCAGGCGGTCGGCCAGGTCGGTGGCGGTGGCCGGGCCCCGCGCCGCCAGGGCGGCCAGGATCGCCCGGCGGGTGGGATCGGCCAAGGTCGAGAAGACCTGCTCCGCCACGGCCTCGAGGTCAGCGGGCATCGGGATCGGTCAGCGCCGTATCAGTCAGCGCCGGGATCAGGAGGCACCGAGGTAGTCGGCCAGCTCGCCGAGCTCCTGCTCCCATCCGGCGCGGTGACCCTCGTAGGTGTCGCGGCGGCTGTCGTCGGGCAGCTGGGCGAACCCCGTCTCCACGACCTGCAGCCGGGTGCCGGCGGAGACGGGCTCCAGGGTGAATTCGACATAGGTGCGGCGCGGGTCGTCCTCGGGCAGGCCGGGGACGGTCCAGGTGAACGAGAAGAGGTTCGGCTGCTCCACCCGCTCGACCCGCATGTCGACGGCCACGCCGCTGGCGAACGTCATCTGGCCGGCGCCGCCCGGGCGGGCGTCGATCGTCGCCTTCTCGCCGAACCAGGCGCTCAGGCCCTCGGCCGTGGTCAGGGCCGCCCACACCTCCACCGGCGGGTGCGCGAGTTCGACGGTGCGCTCGATCCGATCGGGGAATCCCATGCTGTCCTCCGGACTATCGCAACTGATTGGTTGCTACTTTATGGCAACCGATTGGTTGCGTCAAGAGGGTGCCGGAGATCCTTCCATTCGGATTCGAGAGAGGGCGGCTCGGCGCCGCTCAGCGCCGCTCAGCGCCGCAGAGTCCGGCGCAGTCCGGCCCCCCAGACGCGGACCAGGGACCCCCGAGAGGGTCCCTGATGTGGAGCGGACGACGGGATTCGAACCCGCGACCCCAACCTTGGCAAGGTTGTGCTCTACCAACTGAGCCACGTCCGCGTGCAGGGATCAGTGTAACCCCGGCCCGGTGCCGTGCCCAGCACGTCCCCCGCCGCGAGCTCCGCTTCTGGTGCGGTCCCCCAGGTCAGGCCCAGTGTTCCCCGTGACGGACGGCGGCCTTGACGAGGTCGCCGACCGCGTCGGTGAGGAGGTGACAGAAGTGGTCCACCTCCGGCACCAGTTCGCGGCACCCGACCACGCCGACGTGCAGCACCCCCTGATAGCTGATGACGGTGACGTTGAGGCCGACGCCCTCGGCGATCGGTCCCATCGGATACAGCGCCGCCACCCGGCAGCCGGCCCACCACAGCGGGAACGTCGGTCCGGGCACGTTCGACACCACCACGTTGAACAGCGGAGGGACGTGGTCGAAGAGCCGGAGGTTCCCACTCAGCCGGGCCACCCGCGACGACAGCGCCGGGAAGGCCAGCTGCGCCCAGCCCCGGATGAGATCCTCCGACAGCACGTGCGCCTGTTCCTTGGCGAGGCGCGTGCCTTCCGACACGAGCCGGAGCCGGGCCACCGGATCGGCTTCGGTGCTCGCCAGCGACACGAGCATGGCCGACAGGCGGTTGCCCAGGTTCCCCCGGTCCTCCTCCGTGCGCACCGACATCGGCACCATGGCGACGAGCGACTCGTCGAGACGCTCACCACGCTCGTCGAGGAGCCGACGCAGCGCGCCGCCGGTGGCGGCGAGCACGACGTCGTTGACGGTGCCGCCGAAGACGCGGCGGACCTGCTGCACGTCCTCGAGCGGCAGTTCGGCGAAGGCGACCCGGCGATGGGGCGAGATTGCGCCGTTGAGCGACGTCCGGGGCGCCCGGAACGGTCCGGGCGGAGGGTGCTGTTCCTCTTCTTCGCGCAGACGGCGATTGCGCTCGGCCAGGTCGCGCAGCGCCCCCACCGTCCGTCGCAGCGCCCCGACCGCCTGCTCGGGTTGCCGGGCGAGCGAGCTGAGGGAATAGGCGAGCAGCTCGGTGTCGGTCGGCAGGGGGTCCGGGCGCCACGGCCTCGATGGGGGCTCCACGACGCGGGATTCGGGTCCGAGGTCGAGAAAGGCGGCGAGCACCTCGGCGCCCGACACACCGTCGATGGCGGCGTGGTGGAGCTTCGGGACGACGGCGAGGTGCCCCGAGTCGAGCCCTTCCACCACGTGCAGCTCCCACAACGGCCGGCCGGAGTCGAGCGGGCGCCCCACCACCTGGGCCACGAACGCGCTGAGCTCTGCCGGTCCGCCCGGCGCCGGGAGACTGGCCCGCTGCACGTGGTAGTCCAGGTCGAAGCCGGGGTCGTCGACCCACACGGGATGGTGGAGTCCGAAGGGCACCCGCAACGCACGCCTGCGGAACAGCGGCACCAGGTGCAGGCGCTCCTCGACCACGCGTCGCAACCGGTCGACGACCAGGGCCGTGGGCTCGGAGACGAGATGGGCGGGCGGCTCGAGCACGAGCACGGCCGACACGTGCATGTGCATCGTCGGCGTCTCCACCGCCAGGAAGGCGGCATCGAGCCCGCGCAGTCGCTCCATCACCGTCCTACCGACCGGTGTGCCCGAAACCGCCCGTGCCTCGTCGGCTCGGTGCCAGTTCCTCGCTCGTCTCGACGGCCGTGAACGCCGCCTGCTCCACCCGCTGCACGACGAGCTGGGCGATGCGGTCGCCCCGGTGGACGGCGTAGGCCTCGCTCGGATCGGTGTTGACGAGCAACACCCGCAGCTCGTCGCGGTAGCCGGAGTCGATCAGGCCGGGTGTGTTGAGGCACGTCACCCCGTGGCGTAGCGCCAGACCACTGCGGGGCTGGACGAAGCCCGCATAGCCGTCGGGGATGGCCACGATGACCCCGGTGGGTACGAGGGCCCGGCCACCGGCGGGCGCCAGGGTCACGTCCACCCGGGCGTAGAGATCGGCGCCGGCATCCCCCGGATGCGCGTACCCGGGGGGAGGGAGGTCCGGGTCCAGCCGGACGATCGGCACCTCGAGCATCGGCCGACGTTACCGCCGCCCTGGGCACGGTTCTTCCGGCGTAGCGTGGCCGCCGTGCTGGTGGAGGTCACCGAGGAGGTGCGCGACGAGGCCCGCGCCGTGACGGCCGGGGTCGAGGAGCTCCTCGCCACCGTGCCGGCGACCAACGAGGTGCCACCTGAGGAGACCCGCCGTGCCCGGGCCGAGGGCACCGGCATCTTCGGCGCCGTCGTCCGCTCCCCGCGCGCCGAG
>DASRBM010000530.1:0-2000 GCA_035653635.1 Acidimicrobiales bacterium
CAGGAGGCGAGCGAACGCCTGCACGTGTGAAGCTTCGAGCTGCCCGGAGAGGAGGAGCGACTTCCAGTTCTGGTGGGGATCGGGCACGGCCTCGATGGCCAGGAGATGACGGTCGGGGTCCTCGAAGACGAGTCGGGGGACCGTACCGGGAGGGAGCAAGCGTTCCAGCCAGCGCGTCGCCAACGCTTCCTTCGTGCCCCGACCCGGATCGCAGAACCACTCGACCTCGACCCTGAGCCGGGGCAGCGACTGCTTGACGACCCAGGCCTCACCACTCGCTCGTCGCACGAGCACCACCCGATTGGAGACCCCACCACCCAGGGGCCGGATCTCGGGCACCTCCCCGGCTCTCAGCTTCCCCCGCCCTTGGAGGTAGGCGGTGAGCTGCTGAGGCTGCTCGATGTCGAGCTCGCTGGCGACCATCGGCGGCTCAGCGTTCACGACCGTCGACGGTCGATGGGCCCTTCGGTCCGCCGCCCCCCTCACGTTGGATGTCCCTGGCTCTGCGGCATTGGTGCTCCAGCCAGCTCGTGGCGTCGCAGGCGAGTCCCATGGACACCTACCAGGTCCGAGCGAGGAAGCCGGCTGATCCCCTCTCGGCCACGGCTCCCCGGGCAGGTCTCGGTTCAGCCGGTACGACCGCCCGGCCCCGGCACCGGCGGCCTGGGCGGGAGGAGACCGAGCGTCGCTGGCTGCCGGAGGATGAACCGTCCCTCGGCCTGTCCATTCCGTGGATCGCCGCCCGGAGGGTCATGGGAACCCGACGAGCCCTTCTGGATTCGACCGGGCGGTGGCGGGGGGAGCCGACGATTCGGCGATCAGGTCAGCGGAGATCTCCGCTGTCGACCTGACCCCGCACAAGGCCATGGCCCGCCGTAGCTCGGCGACGAGGATCTCGATCGCCCGGGCCACCCCCTGCTCACCGGCGGCGGCCAGGCCGTACAGGTACGGACGACCTACCATGCACGCTCGCGCGCCCAGGGCCAGCGCCTTCAAGATGTCGCTTCCACGGCGGACCCCTCCATCGAGGACGAGCTCGGCGCTGTCTCCAACCGCGTCGGCCACGGCCCGGAGGGCGTCCAAGGAGGCGATGGCCCCGTCGAGCTGACGACCGCCGTGGTTGGATACGACCACACCGTCGACGCCTATGGCAAGGGCGCGCTTGGCATCGGCTGGGGCGAGGATGCCTTTGACGAACAGCCGACGCGGCCAGAGACTCCGGATGCGCTCCACATCGGCCCAGCTGGCGGCGGGATCGAACTCCTGGTTCACCCATTGCGAGAGGGCGAATGGTCGCCTGCCACGGCGCCCGTCGACCAGGTTGGCATACTCCACGGGTGGGCCGAAGAGCAGCCCGGCCAGCCACCTCGGACGTCGCACGACATCGATGGCGTTGCGGAGGGTGATGCGAGGAGGAACGGTGACGTCGTTGCGGTGGTCTCGCTCGCGCTGGCCGATCACCGGCACGTCGACCGTCGTCACCAGCACCTCGAAGCCGAGCTCCAAGGCTCGCTCCAGCAGGGAGCGCATGGCATCGCGGTTGCGCCAAATGTAGATCTGGCACCACGTGGTGGCCGGGACCTCGTGGACGAGGTCGGCCCAGCTCACGGCCGACATGCAGCTGACCACGAACGGGATGCCGGCTCGGTCGGCCGCCCTGGCGACCGAGACCTCCCCGCGTGGCCGAGCCATGCCGCAGAGACCGGTTGGGGCGAGCATGATCGGCGCCGTCAGCCGCTGGCCGGCGACCGTCGTCTCCAGGTTTACCTCGTGGACGTCGGTCAACATGAGGGGGAGGAGTCGGCATCGCTCGAAGGCAGCCCGGTTCTCGCGAAGCGTGATCTCGTCCTCAGCCCCACCGTCGATGAAATCGAACACCGCACGGGGGACCTTCCGACGGGCGATGCGCCGGAGGTCGGCGATGGTCAAGGCATCGTGCGCGGCAGCGCCAAGGATCATGGTCGGTCGTCCCCCCGCGGCCCATGGCCCTCGGACCTCGG